>JBFYUA010000203.1:0-4447 GCA_041300305.1 Dehalococcoidia bacterium
AAACTCAGCGCGGATGAACCGGCCAAAGTGGCCCGCATGATCACGCTGGCCGAGATGGGAGTTGACCCCTGGCCCAAGTACAGCGAGATCCTGAAAGAAAAGGCCGGACAGAGCAAGGCGCCGGTCATCGGTGTGACCGGCACAGGCGGGTCAGGTAAAAGCTCTTTGCTGGATGAACTCGTATTGCGCTTCCGTGCGGACAACCCCGGCCAGAAGGTGGCCGTACTTTCTGCTGACCCGTCCAAGCGGCGCACCGGCGGGGCCCTGCTGGGCGACCGTATCCGTATGAATTATGTTTACGGGGGCGGTGTCTATATGCGCTCGCTGGCTACGCGGGGTTCCAGGACGGAAGTGCCCGCGGTGATACAGGACGCCATAGCCGTGGTTAAAGCGGCAGGCTACGACCTGGTGCTGGTTGAGACGGCCGGCATAGGGCAGGGCGATACGGCCATAGTTGATATCTCCGACGTCTGCCTGTACGTGATGACCTCCGAGTACGGCGCGCCCACCCAGCTTGAGAAGATAGATATGCTCGATTATGCCGATATTGTGGTACTTAATAAATATGATAAGAAAGGTTCGGAGGACGCGCTGCGCGAGGTGAGGCGGCAACTGCGGCGCACGCATGAAAAATTCGATGTGCCGCTGGAGAAAATGCCCGTCTATGGCACTATCGCGTCGCGCTATAATGACGAGGGTGTAAACGGGTTGTATGCGGGGTTGCTGGAGTGCATCGATTTGAAACGGGGGCAGAAGTTTGCCTGTAATATCCCTGAGGACAGGGCGTCGCATACCAGCGCCGTGCGCCATATCATACCACCGGACCGCATACGCTACCTGGGTGAGATTTCCGAGGCAGTGCGCGATTACAAGAAGGGCGTGCAGAAGCAGGCGGACATTGCGCGGCGTATCCAGATGCTGCGCTCGGCCCTGGTGGAAGTCGAGGATGAGGGTGCGCACGAGGCTATCGAAAAGAAGATAACTGCACTGAACGATAAACTCAGGCCGGATGCACGCAAACTGCTGGAGGGATGGGATGAGCTGCGCCGGTCCTATGGCGGCGATTATTTCCGTTACAAGGTACGAAACCAGGAGTATAAAGTTGAATTGACCGATACTACCCTGGCAGGCACTCCGATTCCACGGGTCATTGTGCCCGACCTGAAGGACCATGGTGAAAGGCTCAGATATTTGATGCTGGAGAATGTGCCGGGCAGCTATCCTTACACAACGGGCGTCTTTCCTTTCAGACGCAGGGGCGAAGAACCTAAGAGGCAGTTCGCCGGGGAAGGCGGGCCTGTACGCACAAACACACGCTTCCATTTCCTCTCGCAGAACGACGAGGCCAAGCGCCTGTCCACCGCCTTTGACGCAGTGACACTCTTCGGTGAAGACCCGCAGGCAAGCCCCGACATTTTCGGCAAAGTCGGCGAGTCGGGTGTATCCATCTGCACGCTGGAGGACGTCAAGAAACTTTACGCCGGTTTCGACCTTTGCTCGCCAAACACCTCTGTCTCAATGACCATCAACGGGCCGGCGCCGGTCATGCTGGCCTTCTTCCTTAACGCGGCCATCGACCAGCAGGTGGACCAGTTCATAGCGAAGCAGGGCAGGCTGCCGACACCGGACGAACACGCCGTCATTAAGGCGCAAACCCTCTCTGCTGTGCGCGGCACGGTGCAGGCCGATATACTCAAGGAAGACCAGGGGCAGAATAGCTGTATCTTCTCCATCGAGTTCGCCCTCAAGATGATGGGCGATATTCAGGAGTATTTCATCAAGCACAGGGTGCGTAACTACTACTCGGTCTCCATCTCGGGCTATCACATCGCCGAGGCCGGGGCCAATCCCATCTCACAGGTGGCCTTCACGCTGGCCAACGGCTTCACCTACGTAGAATATTACCTTTCGCGGGGTTTCCCCATAGATTCTTTCGCGCCCAACCTGTCCTTTTTCTTCTCCAACGGCATGGATGCCGAGTACGCGGTCATCGGGCGCGTGGCCCGGCGCATCTGGGCAGTGGCCATGCGGGAGAAGTACGGCGGCAACGAGCGCAGCCAGCAGCTTAAATACCATATCCAGACCTCGGGACGCTCATTGCACGCGCAGGACATACAGTTCAACGACATACGCACAACGCTGCAGGCTGTGCTGGCTTTTTATGACAACTGCAACTCACTGCACACTAACTCTTACGACGAGGCTATCACCACGCCCACCGAGGAGTCGGTGCGGCGGGCCATGGCGGTGCAGCTTATCATCATGCGGGAATTCGGCCTGACCAGGAACGAGAACGTCTGGCAGGGCTCTTACATCCTCGAGCAATTAACCGAACTGGTGGAGGAAGCGATATTGGACGAGTTCGAGCACATCTCCAAGCGCGGAGGCGTGCTGGGCGCCATGGAATTACAGTACCAGCGCGGCAAGATACAGGATGAGTCGATGCTCTATGAGCAGCGCAAGCACTCCGGTGAATTGCCTATCATCGGCGTGAACACCTATTTGAATCCCAGGGAGGGCAACCTGATACCTTTTGACATCCCGCTCAGCCGTTCAAGCAGCGAGGAGAAACAGGGACAGATAGATAACCTGCGCGGCTTCCAGGAGCGCAACGCTGCGAAAGCTCAGGAAACACTTGAAAAGCTGCAGCAGGTGGCAGTGTCGGGGGGCAACGTCTTCGAGCAGATGATGGAGACGGCGCGCTTCGCCTCGCTGGGGCAGATCACCGGCGCCCTGTACCGGGTGGGTGGCAAGTACCGGCGGAATATGTAATCCCCCCGCGGGCAGTTAGTGGAAAAGACGCGCACAGCAGGGGGATGGACCGGGTCAGGCTGGCCTGTGAATTCAGGTCTTGCCCTGGCCACCCTTTACCCGGCGGTCCGGGTATATTTCAAAATTCCGTGATCTATACGACACGATTATGGGTCCCTGCAGCACAGGACTTCCACATTGACTTCACCGGTTGCCTGGTTGCCCTGTTTGTCCTGCACGATTACGGCTATCTTGTTGGGTCCCCCCACGCCGGGCGCCAACCATCCAACCCTGCTGGCCCTGCCCTCTTCAAGGCCGTCGGCCATCAGTTTGCCGCCTGTTGCACCCCAGAAATACGTTAGATTTGCCGCATCTGCGCCCTCTACTTCACATTGAATTTCCAGGGTAAAAAGGGCCCGTATGCGGCTGGCAGCGCTGACGACATTATTAGATGGCACGGTTAACTTCAGATAAATTGTCTTGTCCGGTTCCTCAACAGCCTCGACGACCTTGAACTTTTTACTGAAGCTTGCTCCGGCTCCCTTGCCGTTGTCGACCTTGACCGAGATTTCATATTCACCGATTGTGTCGGGTGGAAGCCAGGTCACTTTTTGCCCGTCGCCTTTGATGGTGCCGCTCTCAGCCGTCCAAACATAGGTCAAGGGATTGCCATCGGGGTCTCTGGCGGCGCACAGCAGGGTATTTTCTTTCCCGGGGTTCCACTCGGGCAACCCAATGATATTCATTATCTCAGGTTGCGAGATACCCGGAGGCGGCGGGGAAACCGGTTTGGGCTTCACAGGCGGAGGGGAACTGGTGCAGGCTGTGAATAAAACCGCTACCAGGATACCTGTGACGATATATTTGCAGCGGCGGGTTATTCTTTCATTCATTTATTGACCTCGGCTTAGTTTATTTTAGTAATCGGGCGATATCGAATATGTCAGCATTCAAACCATCGCTTAATAATGCGGCCTGAATATTATATAATTTTAAGCCATTTAAATTAAATCGGCGTATTTTTCGTCCGGGCTGCGGATAAGGCGGCAGTCCCGGTCTGCCTGTTTTAGTAAAAGGAGGCGCCATACTTGAAAAAAGAGCAGTATCAGGAATTGGACAATATTTTCCACCCGCAAAATGTGGCAATTATCGGCGCATCGCCCGTTGCGGACTTAGCTACACTGGCCCTGATGAATACCAAGATGAAGGACCGCGTATATTTTGTTAATCCCAAGTATCAGGAGATATTCGGCCGGAAATGCTACGCCAGCGTGCTCGATATCGAAGGACCTGTGGATTATGCCATCATCTGTATCAACGCCAGCTATGTTTCTGGTGTGATCGGCGAGTGTATCGCCAAGGGTATAGCGGGCGCGCACATCTATACGTCGGGCTTCAGCGAGACCGGGTTGGCCGAGGGCATCGAATTGGAGAAAAAACTCAAAGCCGCCGCCGGGGGTAAAATCCGCGTCATTGGCCCTAACTGCTTCGGCATTTACTGTCCGCGCTCCGGGTTGGCCATCGTGCCGGAATCGAGCGAGGAAGAGGGGAATGTTGGTGTCATCGCCCAGAGCGGCAGCGTGGCCGAATCGTTCTCGTACTTTGGAAAAACACGGAACCTGCATTTCAGCAAGGTGGTGAGCTACGGCAATGCCTCCGACCTCGACTGCCCGGATTTCCTGGAATATATGGCGGA
>JBFYUA010000209.1:0-7856 GCA_041300305.1 Dehalococcoidia bacterium
CCGAAAAGCAGGTCGATTTCAGCAACATGGCTGACATTAAAGCCCGTGATCAGGCCAGGACGTTGATGGAAGAATTGAAACAGGCGTTTGTGATACCGGACATCCCTAACTCGAAATGCATCCCGCAGCGCAGCCTTTATGTTTATATCAACCTCAAAGGGAGGGACCCCGGGGGGATAGTCGACCCCAAGGATTATAAGCAGGTTCAACAGGAAATCATCGATGCGCTTTTAACATACGTGGACCCGGCAACGGGTAAGCATCCTATTGCGATGGCACTTGCCAGAGAAGATGCCCGCATACTGGGGCTTTACGGTGACCACATCGGTGATGTCGTTTACGCTTTTTACCCCTGGTTCACCGGGCAGCACGGCAATATCCTGCCGGCTGCTGAATGGGGACTGGGCAATTTGCGGGCATTACTGACATTTACAGGGCCGGGCATTAAGAAGGGCCACCGCCTGCAGAGGACCTGCAACCTGGTGGATATTGTCCCCACGGTCTGTTACCTGATGGACCTGCCTCTGCCGCCGACTGTGGACGGGGCAGTTATTTACCAGGTGTTTAAAAATCCCAACTTCAAATCCGATGAGATAGGCAAACTGAGGGCCGGCCTGGCCAGGATGGAGACGGCGTTGCAGCGCGGGGAACGGCAGCCATGGGACAAGCATGAATGTGCCTGAGCCGGCAAATTGAAATAAATGGCGGTGTGGCTCATCCGGCCGTACCGCTATCGAAGGAGGCATAATGGAACTGACAGATTGTATGGTCGAATACCGCCGGGATGGCAGTGACGGCCACTTATTCACTATGACGGATGAAGGGGTGCCGGTATTCCAGGTCAAAAATAGCGACCTTTCCCCTGAAGGCCGCAAGCACTGGGCTAACAGAATATTAAATGCGGCTGCCCTGTGTTGCGTGGCTACTACGCTGGCGTCGGACCTGGCCAAACGCGGCGCCGATGTGAAATCACTGACCGGGCGCTCCGCCTCAAAAAAAGAAAAAGACTCGGTATTACGCACACGGATTGATGAGATACAGGTAGAGA
The DNA here is from genome assembly GCA_041300305.1 of Dehalococcoidia bacterium. GTDB lineage: Bacteria > Chloroflexota > Dehalococcoidia > GIF9 > UBA5629 > CAIMUM01. The sequence continues at coordinate 1,049 of JBFYUA010000209.1, forward strand.
TAGAGGTGGATATCGGTGAAGCCGACCAGTCCATACTTGACGAATGCCTGGAGATGATCAACCGCGATACGCTGGCCATGTACTCATTGCGTGAGGGTATAGATGTCGAGGCCAGCATCAGGCGGGTAAAGTGAGGTACCATGGCCAAGCCGGCTGATCCCAACAGGCGTGAAGACATACTGAAAGCCGCGCGGGAGGTCTTCAAGCAAGACGGCTACGGGAAGGCGCATGTGGCAGAGATCGCGCAGCGTGCCGGCGTCGCCAAGGGGACGGTGTACCTTTACTTTCAGTCCAAGCAGGCCATGCTGGACGCCCTCTGCGATCATTACCAGGCGATGATTGCCGATGCACTTCTTCAAGCTTTGCAGAACCCGGACGGCCACGCAGCCATAAAAGATGCAGTTCATGCCGCGCTTATTGTGGCTTCCAGTGAACGTGATTTATTAAAACTGCTCGACCTGCGCCTGGGGTTGGCGGGTGGCGGGAATGTAATCGAGAACCCAAGGGGACAAAAAATATTGCGCAAATTTTTCCGTCAAAAGGTCGCCGACGGTGATATAAAAGATTATGACCCGGTCGTTGCTTCCGAGCTAACGGGAGGGTTTGTGCAATGGATATCCAAGCTTTGCCTGCTGTGGCACAACGTTGATATCACGCGCTACGAGGATACCGCGGTGCGCATGCTGCAGGAAGCGTTTCTGAGCAAGAACGATCTAAAGGGAGGCCAAAAATGAGGACACTGGAAGAATTCAGGAAAGCAGGCAAGAGCGTATATGATAGGCTACATTTGGCCGGCTACCCGGTAGCCATCAAGTATATCAAGAGCGAGGCTGAGATACCTGAGGGCAGCATACGTCCCAGCGCCATGGGCCAGCAGGCCAGTCTATGCCAGGCTTTCACCTACGCCAGGAGGTTTGGCTTTACCATAGCCATGACAGGCAAAGATTGTTTCTGCACGGCTGCCACCGCCTGGCACCTGTGGGAAGAGGCCACTTCGGATGAGATCATTCACAGCCAGATACTCCAGGGTTGGCACAAGGACCTGGAGGCTGAGACCGGGGTCTGGGACCTTTATATCAACCGCTGGGGCAAAAACTACCCGGAGAAAATGAAAGGCCATGTAGGTTTTGTCTGCTCCCCGCTGCACGACGCCAAACTTATACCCGATACAGTGCTGATTTACGGCAACAGCCTCAACCTGATGCATCTCATCCACGCCATGGTCTACGACGGCAAAGATTTCCCGTCGTCCGATTTTTCCGGTTTTGGTGAATCTTGCCAGAAGGGAGGTTTCGTCCCATTCATTACCGGTGTCCCTCAGATCGTGATCCCCGGGTTCGGCGACCATTCAGTAGCTGCTACCCATGAGACCGAGATTGCCATGGGCATGCCGGCGGAGAAAATTTTTAAAGTCGATGAAAATCTCTTCCTGACAGGGGGCCACATGAATGTGGGGCAACCCCCGCACACAATGATGGCCATGAGTCTAACGGAAGGCATAACGCCGGGCTGGCCGTACCTGAGGGAAAGGTTCGAAGAGCACCGGAAGAACAAAGGCAAGTAATATTACAGCGGGCACGGTATGAATAAAGCCAAAGGGAATGAGAAGATGGACAGCTTTAAGAGTAATTTCAGCGGTATGTCGGCATTATTACTACTAACCATGGTTTTATTACAGGGCGCCGGTTGCGCTCCCCGGGAACAGAGGGCTTCGCAGGAGATTAGGAACGCGGATGCGATTGAGACCATAACACAACATTGCCGGGACGATATCGGGTCGCCGCGCGTCGAGCAGGTGTCTGAGCATGTTTGGGTGGCCATAGGCTATGACCTGGCAAACACGGTGCTGATTCACACGGATGAAGGAAATATTATCGTCGATACCTCCCAGTGCCCGGCGGCGGCACGCGCAATCAAGAAAGCCTTTTCCGAAACCGCCCCGCCAGGGCCGGTCAAGGCTATTATATATACGCATACTCATATAGATCATGTCGGTGGGGCCAGCGAATGGGTGGAAGAGGGTACACGGATATGGGCTCAGCAAAACTTCGTTGGGAATTTCATCAAGCAATACGGGACTTTTATGCAGGCCGAGAAGGCGCGCGGCTACAGGCAATTCGGATATCATCTGGCCCCCGGCGAAGTGCCATGCTCGGCTATCGGTCCTGTGCTGAAGTCCTATTCCCTCAAAGACCTGGCCGAAACCGGGACGATCATGCCGACCGACACTTTCTCGGGCATAAAGTCCCTGGAGATCGGTGGTCTGACTATCGAGCTGCACACTGCGCCGGGCGAGACAGATGACACGATTTTTATCTGGATACCGGCAGACAAAACGCTGCTGTGCGCGGATGACTACTACAGTGTTTTCCCTAACCTTTACACCATCCGCGGGACCAGTCCGCGCCCGGTTGACGGGTGGATAAACAGCCTGGATCAAATAAGGCGGCTTCAGCCTGAGCAACTCGTGCCCTCGCATACCAGCCCTGTCATTGGTAGCGCCCGGATCGGGGAGATACTGACCAACTACCGGGATGCCATACAGTGGGTACGGGATGAAGTTATCAGGCGCGCCAATGCCGGCCAGGACATCGATACTATCGCGGAAAACGTCAAACTACCGCCCCAGCTTGCGCGGCTGCCCTACCTCTGGGAGGGGTATGGCCAGGTGAGCTGGTCGGCACGTGCGATATATACTAACAACGAAGGTTGGTTTGACGGAAGGGCGGACAAGCTGTACCCGCTAAACCATGATGAGTTGGCCAGGCGTGAGGTGGAGTTAATGGGCGGCCCCGAAAAATTGGCCGGACTGGCCGGCAAGGCCCTGTCGGACGGAGATCCCCGGTGGGCGGTACATCTACTGGCCAAACTGAAAGACAGCGGCCTGGCATCAGGCGATACTGCCGCGGATCTTAATAGCCTGCTGGCCGCGGCCTACCGGCAGATCGCAGATACTACGTCAAACACCAACGGCCGGGCTTATTTACTGGAATCAGCCCTCGAGCTTGATAAGGCCCGCCCTCCGGATTTTCCCGGGAAACTCCATCCCGGCCTGGTGGCCGGCTTGCCCGTTGACCTGATATTCACCAATATGCAGCCGAGGCTTGTTCCAGATAAAGCCCGGGGCGTCTATGAATCGGTATGCTTCATATTCCCGGACGTTAACAGGCAGTTCACAGTCACAATCCGCAACGGTGTGGCTGAGATAGCGGAGGGCCAGCCGCTGCCAGGTACCCCGGGACCTGTAGCTGTCGTCACAGCGGATTCGCTGACCTATAAGATGATGGCACTTAAGATGCTGGACACCATGGCCGCCTTTACACAGGGCAAAATTAAGGTCGATGGCAGCCTGCCCGGTTTTATCACGTTTATGGGGCGATTCCAAAACTGACCGGTCAAACCTCACAGGAAATGAAGTAATGCAAAGTAATGAAGATAAAATCAAGGCTTTCGCCGGGAAAGCCGGTATCGGGCTGACCGGCATAGCCGGAGAGGGCCGGTTCAATGGCCCGCCGTCCCTCGACCCAACCTATGCGTTGAGGGGCGCCAGGGCCATTGTCTCTATGGCGCTGCCTATGAACGTGCCGGCCATCTACGACTTCCTCTCCAAGAAATCCCACGGGCCGCATAACCTGGAGCAGCTCAAATCGTGCCAGCGCATGCACCGCATTTCAAGGGAGCTCGCCGACTATATTAGAGTGTTGGGCTACAGGGCGGTGGCTATCGCTCCCAATAACACTTACCGGCGCTCACTGGACCCGTTCTCCACGCGGCCCAGTTTCTCGCACCGCTTCGGGGCCGTGGCCGCGGGCCTGGGCACATTTGGCCTGTCCGGCAATGTGGTTACCCGGCAGTACGGCGCTGCCATCTACCTGGGCACAGTTATAACAGATGCGCCGTTGAAATCCGACCCTCTGCCGCCCGCCCGCGATACCATGGATACCCGCTGCCGTACATGTAAGCTATGTGATAAGTCCTGCACCCTGCGGATGTTCCGCGATGATGAAGAAGAATATTTACTGATAAATGGCGAACTGCATGCAAGGGGCAAGCGTGATAACCTCGACCTGTGCAACATGCCCTGCTTCGGGCTGCATGGAATTTCGTCTGATAAAAAATGGACCAATTGGGGCCGGCACTGGATACGGGAATATATAGACCGGCGGCCCGACCCTGAGGACCGGGCTTCGATTAGGAGGATGATGATGCGGGAAGGTCCCGCGTCCGGTGATGGCGGGCCCCGTTACGATGTTATCCGCCGCGGGAATTGCATACTCTGGCCCAGGCAAAGCGTGGAAGACCTGATACCTGATTACGAAAACCTGCCCGGTGGCGAGGAGGAAATCGCCAGGCTGCTCACAACGGCCCATGAGCACATGGGAGTGAAGGGCCTTAGGGACCCCTACGTGCTCACCTGCGGCCAGTGTTCACTGGTTTGCGGGCCGGACTTCGGGGAGACTAAAAAGCGCTATGACATGCTGATGACCAGCGGTTACGTTGTCCCAGGGGCGGACGGCAGGATGGTGCACGCGGATACTTATGAAGAGGCGCGTGAATTAAAGGCCAAATACCACTTAAAATTAAGCCGCCGGGAAAGGCTTAAGAACAGCGGGGGCGCGTTCTGGCTGAAAAACTACTTTGGATTTGAACCCGGGGGAGAATGGCAGGGATGGCTCTACCGGCGCAAGGTTAAAAAGGCCTGCGCCGCAGCCGGCCTGGCAGGCAAGGAAGCCGTGGCCCCTACCCTTTTCCTCGGCATCATGGGCGGCGGACCCGGGAAATCAGTCAAAAAGCAAAAATAAACGTAAACGATAAAAAATATCGATACAAAGGAGAAGCACGCAATGGCAAAAGTACCAAACAAAGTGGCAGTCATAGGTTTCGACTGCGCCGAACCACACCTTATTAAGAAGCACATCGATGAGGGGCACCTCCCCAACTTCAAGAAGCTCTTCGAGGGTGGCGTTCTGGCTGAGAACTGTCTCTCGCCCTACCCGACAATCACGCCGCCGAACTGGGCAAGTATAGCCACGGGCGCGTGGCCGGGCACCCATAAGGTCACGGATTTCCACCTGCACAGGAAGGGCACGGATCCGGTAAACGCCAATATCTTCGAGGCCTTTTCCAGCGAGAACTGCAAAGCGGAATTTGTCTGGGACAGGCTGGACGCGGCGGGCAAGAAGTGCATCGTCTGTAATTACCCCGGGTCATGGCCTTCAAAAATGAAAAACGGGATCATGGTGATGGGGGCCGGCCTATCCATCAGCGAGATGCGCAACGGGCATCCCGGGCTTGAGTCAAATATGCCGCTGGGCATGGACCACATTATTACAAACGGCTATTACCCTAACGCCACCAGGGTAGAATTGAAGGACGCTGAGGGCTGGAAGAACCTGCCGGCCGGCAGTGAGGAACCCCTGGGGGCCAAATTTGAAGTATGGTTCAACAGAAGCACTGAGCAGATGGCGCCGCTTTCATGGTACGTGCTTGTTACGCAGTCCGATGGCAAGGGCTATGACCGGCTTACCGTCTCGCCGACCATGGACGTGCAGGACGCCCTCTTTACCTTAAGCAAGGGCGAGTGGAGCAAGAAAATTAACTACAATTTCAAGTCACAGGACGGCAGGGAGATCGAGGCGTCGTTTAAGGCCAAGCTGCTGCAACTGACGGAGGATGCTGAAGATTTTGTGCTCATTATCAGTTCGTTCATCCCTGTCGAAGGCTGGACCAACCCGCCGGAGATTGCCAGGGAACTGACCAGCGAGGAAGGATATCCCGCCTTTTCGGGAGGTTTGATCGGCTATACCATGGGCTTTTATGAGATGGATACCTATGCAGAGATCTCGGCGATGCATGATATACACCTGGGCGATGTGGCGACCAGGCTGATGACCAGGTACCCGTGGGACCTGTTCTTTATGCACATCCATACCATCGACTGGGTTTATCACTCCATTCTTACCGAGATGGATGAGAATACCTGTGCCGGCAAGGAATTGCACAAAGCGGCATGGGATTTCCACCTCAAAATGCTCCAGAGCCAGGACAGGTTTTTAGGAAGGCTCATCGAAGCTGCCGGCGAGGATACGCTCTTTGTGCTTGTTTCCGACCACGGGGCCGTGGCCGACGGAGCGGTGTTCAATCCTTATATACCCCTGATCCAGAATGGGCTCTGTGCAATGGAAGGCCAGGAAGGGGACAAGGATACGAGCAAGGCTGAAGAAAGCGCAAAGAAGATCGACGACCTTTTTAAACAGATGATAGGGGACCGCGTGCCCCGGGAGATACTTGAGATGGGGACGCTTAATATGCAAACGCCTGATATCAAGCGTTCCAAGGCGTTCCCGCAGCGTACGGTGTATGTGTACGTCAACCTCAAGGGCCGCGATCCAAACGGCATCGTAGATCCCGCTGATTACGAGAAAGTGCAGCAGCAGATAATCGATGCTCTGTATGCTTACGTCGATCCCAAGAGCGGCAAACGGCCTGTGGCGCTGGCTCTTACCAACAAGGACGCCAGGATACTGGGTTTGCACGGCGACGGTGTAGGCGATGTGGTCTACGCCGTTTACCCCGAGTACGGCGGACAGCACGGTCCGCACCTGCAGACTGCTGAATGGGGAATTGGCAAACTGAGATCACTGCTGGCTTTCTACGGCCCCGGCATCAAGAAGGGCTATAGCCTGAATAGGACCAGCGGGCTGACAGATGTTGTTCCCACTATCTGTCACATGATGAGCTGGCCTGTACCGGAACAGACAGAGGGCAACATCCTCTTCCAGGCGCTGGAAAATCCCAACCTGGCGGC
>JBFYUA010000211.1:0-21947 GCA_041300305.1 Dehalococcoidia bacterium
CCGCATCTGGGGCGAAAAGAAGCTGGTGGTCAAGGGCAGGCATTGACGTGACAGTCACTTGACTTAGTTATCATAAAGGCAATTCGGGTTTGTTTGATGACATCCAATGAAGAACTTGGTAAACTATCTCATGGTTTCTGACACATCAGTCATCTTCCAGTCCGCCAAATTAGGCGACCTGCCTTTCATTGTCAGGGAACTCGACCGCGCTCAGGCGCTTCTCGACGAGAATAAGCCGATCGGGCGGGTCTACGGGGTAAGCGGCGGGGCGCTGGTGGCCATGGCCTTCGCGCTGGCGCTGGCGGCGAAAAAGGACCCGCAAAAGTGGGGCAGGGCTGCTACGGCCGTGAAGGACCTCCGAAATTTCCTGTCTAAAGCACGCGGCTGGCAGATTCGCTCGCTGAACCTCAACCCCATGTATGGGCGCTCCAACCTGGACCCTTTAAGGAAGTGGTTAGAGAAACGACTGAGAGACTATACGGGCGCAGCCAAAGCAACGCCCCCGCGTATTATTGATGAAACCCCTTTGCTGATCTCCGACCTGGGCATACCGCTCTATATCTGCACCACCGACCGCGACGCTGTCTTCACCATGTTCGGCCCGAAGGATGAAACGCTGCAATGCGATTACCAGTTCCAACACGTGGGGCCACCGCAGGATGCCCCACTGGTGGACGCAGTTACCGCTGCTGTCAGCACCCTGCTCTCTACCAGCCCTTCCACTGTCAACGGACAATATGTTTACGATTGCCGCCCTCCCATTGTGGACGCGGGCGCCATGGTAGCCGACCTGGAAGCTGCAGACCCGCGGCCCATCCTGCGCACTAAACCGCGTGCCGTAATAAGGCCCTGGAAGCTCAATTTCATCAGTTCCGTCTTTATCATGCACTCACAACACGAGCGCAACCAGGCGTTGCTGGCCGGTTATTACCTTGACCTGCTGCGCCGCCAGCGTGAACTGCTCCGTAAGGTCAGGGAAAAACAGCCCGATTTTTCTATGAGTTCCATCAAAGCGCAGGGACCGCTGCCCGCCATCGGGATGGTGGACCTGCCTTACGTGGGTTCTACCGAGGCGGCCACCAACATGCGGCAGTCATCGGAAAACCGCGTGGCCATCATGTCCCGCTTCAAGGAGATACTGTCCGGCCAGCTTGAACGCTTACCTTTCGACCGCCCGGCCAACATTATCTACGGCGCCGGCGGCTTCTCGGGCATCCTGGGCGGACTGGTCACCGCACGCGCCATGGATGACGGTTTCAAACGGGACGGCGGCCAGATAAAACAGATATACGGCGTCTCGGCCGGGGTACTTAATGGGTTCTTCCACTCCATCCAGGTCGCGGCAGCGAACAACCCGGCTATGTACAAGCCCGCAGCCGGGCACGCGCTGGAAGACCTGGAAAACTTCATCGCGCACATCGAGAGCGGCAAGCTGCTGCGGATGAACCGCAACCCGCTGCGCTTCTGGCAGGGATGGGCCAACCTTGACCCGCTGCAGGATTTCCTGGCTGAAAGGCTAACTACTTACACGGGCGCTGCCAACTCCGAGAGGCTGACCTTCGATGATATCTCCCTGCCGCTCACCATCACTGCCGCCAGGGCTGACGGCTTCACTGATTTCCTGGGCATGACGGGTCCCGACAGGCATTTCGAATTCGGCGGCCGTGAATGGGCGGTGCAGCCTGCCCCGATAATCAAAGCGGTAGTCGCCGGCTGGAGCATGAATACTTATATCGAACCGGCCGATCTCAACGGGCAGAGGTACCGCGACGGGGGAGGCACTTTTTACGACCCCTCAATGCTGGTGGCCTGCCTTGATACAGCAATTACCAACCTCATCGCCATCCACCTCAACCACCCCGAGGGCGGCACCTTCAACATTCCTCACAGGCCGGATATAGTCAAAATAATCCTGGATACCCACAACTACACCTTCCCGGAGGAGCACCGCCGCATGCGCGTGCTCGCCATACTATTTTACGACCACTTCCGCCTGCGCAGCTACGCGGAACAAAACGGGATTGAAGTGGGACCCGATTTCCGGCGGGAATGGGCAATCAAAGAAACCGGCTACCTGGACTAAGCCCGGTAATCAGTGCGGGCTATTTGCCGACGCCGATGCTCGATATGAAGCTTTGATAGAAATCAGAGAGTTCCTTGTCCTTTAGCTGCTTGCCTGCTTCTATCAAAGGCATATCCATAGCCGTCCTGTGAATTTTTGCCACGTCGGGTAAAAGATTGACCAGTCCGGAAGCATCATCCACGTTGCTTTGAGAAGCGGTATCCTCCAAACCGTAAGTCTGCACCAATTTCTGTGAGAACGCGGCTATTTGCGGGTCTTTGACCTCACTGACAGCCCTGGTAAGCGGCGCAGTAAGGGCCTGCCTGTAAACATCGGTTAATTCAGCTGATGCCGGATCAGCCTGGTTGTTACTTGCTTTTGAGATTGCCGGACCGGCCAGTAAGGCAACTATCATTACAATTGACAGCAACTCGCCGGCAAGAAACAATTTCATTTTAGTCTGCATATACCCCCTCACAGGTCAAGACAAAATCCCCATCACTTATGTTAACTTTCATTTCCCGGTCCGTTGACCATAGGACTTTAGTACTACTAAGCATCCGGTATTGTCCTTCCGGCTCAAAAAGTCAAGCCTGACGGTTCACAATTATGAGCCTTTTGGCTATTGACATTTAGCAATTTGTCCCAAATGTGCTCCGCGCCAGCCGGGCCAAACCGGCAGGACGCCGGCTGTGCCGGGGGCAGTGTCTGATAGAAAGCCGGGCTGCAATGAGGTATAATTCACTCCAGTTGTGGAGGTATTTACGTTATGAAACGAAAGGCTGTTTTGCTAATTAGCGGGTTATTGATTGCTGCATGCATATTGCCTGCCTGCAGCCCGGCCCCCAAATCCAGGCTGACCGTTGCCTGCGACGCCACATGGCCGCCGTTTGAGATAGTCAACGAGCAGACCAAGGAGCTGGACGGCTTCGGACCCGAGTTGATGAGGGCCATCGCGGCCAAAGCGGGTCTGGAGATAGAACTCGTCAATGTGGGCTTCGATTCTTTGCTGGCCGGCGTATCGCAGTGCCAGTACGATATGGCGGTTTCCTCCATTACCATCACCGAAGAGCGCAAGAAGACCATCCTCTTCTCCGACCCCTACTTCGCGGCCGGACAGATAGTCACGGTGCGCAAGAACGATGACAGCATCAAAAGCAAAGATGACCTGGCCGGAAAAATAGTAGGAGGACAGATAGGTACCACCGGCATCATCGAAGCGGGCAAGATCCCCGGGGCCAAGGTCAAGACCTTTGACGATATCGGGTTAGCTTTCCAGGCGCTTATCAACAGCCAGATAGATGCAGTCATCGCCGATAACCCTATCGCCGCTGGATATGTTAATAAAAGCCAGGATAAGCTCATAACAGCCGGACCCGTTTTTACCAACGAATATTTCGGCATAGCCATGTGCAAAAAGAACGCCGGCCTGTTGCCCAGGGTCAACGCCGCACTCAAAGCCCTCAAAGATGAGGGCTACGTAGACAGCCTGACCAGGAAATGGATCGGCCAATAGCAAACAGCCGGCATTTGTCCCGCCGGACCCTTTGAGGCGTATAATATAAGCTGTCCTATGAGTACGCCTGACAAACCAACCCTGCCGGCAGAAGAGTTGGACCACATCCCCGGGGCTGAACCTTCCACCCGCATGGATGCCTGGTGGTGGCTGGTAGCCCTGGTGGTCGGCTTCACCGCCCTCCTGCTTATATTCAAGCCTGACCCCTTCTGGAATATCCTGCGATTCGTGCAGGACGGCATCGTGATAACGGTGACCGTTACCCTTATCTCATTCGTGCTGATGCTGGGTATCGGCATGATAGGCGGATTGGGCCGACTTTCCACGAACCGTTTTATCTATACTATCTCCACGCTCTACGTTGAGCTGGTGCGCGGCATACCGCTGCTGGTACAGCTTATGGCATGGTATTTCGCCGTTCCTGTTATTATCCAGTACATAGGTAAGGCAAGCGGCAACGCGTCCCTGGAGGGCTTCCAGGCTGACCCCATAGTGCTGGCCATCATCGGCCTGGTCTTCTGCTACGGCGCCTATATGAGCGAAATCTACCGTGCCGGCATCCAGAGCATCCCCAAAGGACAAATGGAGGCCGCGCGCAGCCTGGGCATGACCTATTTCCAGGCCATGCGCCACGTGGTGCTGCCGCAGGCCTTCCGCGTCATCCTTCCCCCCATCGGCAACGAGTTCATCGCCCTGCTCAAGGATTCGTCACTGGTCAGCGTGGTTGCTGTGGCCGACCTTACCCGCCGCGGCCGCGAGTACTCTTCCATGCACTTCAACCCTATCGAAGTCTGGCTGCTGGTGGCCCTTCTCTACCTGGTTATGACCCTTTTCTCGGCGCGCGTAGTCAACTGGATAGAAAAAAAGACGAGATTCGAGAGGTAATATTTGGCAGACCCTATTATCCGCATCGAAAATGTATATAAATATTTCGGCCGTGTGCAGGCACTGCGGGGTGTGAGCCTTGATATCCACAGGGGTGAGGTAGTGGTCATCGTCGGACCCTCGGGTTCCGGCAAATCCACCCTGCTGCGCTGCATCAACCGCCTGGAAACTTACGAAAAGGGCAGGATAACCGTGGACGGTATACCGCTGGACGGCAACAAGAACATCAACGCCGTGCGCCGCGAGGTGGGCATGGTTTTCCAGTCCTTCAACCTCTTCAGCCACCTGACCGTGCTGGACAACCTGATGCTGGCCCAGCGCGTGGTGCGCAAGAGGTCAGAGGAAGAGGCCCGGCAGACCGCCATCAGCCTGCTCAATAAGGTGGGCATCCCGGATAAGGCAGGGGTCAAACCGGCGCAGCTTTCCGGGGGACAGCAACAGAGGGTGGCCATCGCGCGCGCCCTGGCCATGAACCCCGAGGTCATGCTCTTCGATGAACCCACCAGCGCGCTGGACCCCGAGATGATCAAGGAGGTGCTGGAGGTGATGCTGGCACTGGCCGAGGAAGGAATGACTATGGCTGTGGTATCACACGAGATGGGCTTCACCCGCGCCGCCGCCAAACGGGTCATTTTCATGGACGAGGGCCAGATAATCGAGGAGGCGCCGCCGGACATCCTTTTCGGCTCACCGCAGCACGAGCGGACCAGGCAGTTCCTGGGCAAGATATTGAGCCATTGAGGCGTACCCCCTGCTAACCCTCTTCGTATGGCAAAACCATCACGTGGCCTTCGAATAGCACCAGCATGACGTGGCCCGCGGGTGCAGCGCGTATCTCTGCGGCAAGCTGTTCAGCCCAGGCTTCGGACAGGTCCGGCACGTCGTAGGCGGGCTGCCCGGCATAGCGCATCCTGCGTACCTTGTACCCCAGCTTATGCTCAAGAAGTGACACCGTCGGGGATTTAGTATCGCTGAGTAGCACTGTGACTTTCCGGGCTACTGCCCCGGTCTCCGCACCCAGGAGTTGGTCCTGCCTGGCTATCCCCAGGTGATATACCAGTACCGGGACGGCAATGAAGACCGTCTGCAGGCTCCACTTCATATTGCGCAGCGCTTCCAGGCCAAGGCTGCCGGACAACACTCCGTTAAGCAACTGGTAAACTATGTTGACCAGGTCTGCGGCCAGCATTACTACGGAAGCGCCAATGATTATATACAGGTAAATGCGCCTGGACCTGGCGCGCCTTTCTACGGCGCCTGCCCTGTCCGCCATAGCGTTTATCTGCCACCAGTAATACAGCCACAGTGGAACTGAGACTATCAACATGGACATACTCAGGCTGAGGTGGTTGTTCCACCAACCCGCTTCCGTCACGATAATCTCGGAATTCAAAGAGTTGATGGCCCAGTCCAGGGGAATGCCCAGCAGGATGATAAGCCCGGCGATAAGCGTTCCCAACCCCAGGAATGACATCAGGTAATGATGTACCCGCAGGGCTGACAGTTGGTGTTCCTGCTCCGTGGCGGCTTCCTCTTCAGCTTTGCGCAGGTGGTAAAACCAGACACAGGCAGCGACCAGTATAATGGGAACAGACCAGCCCAGAAACTGGAAATAGTCCACAACGTCCCTATCCCCGCCCAACGACCAGAAAAGTACCCTGTACACGGTGACTGTAAGTGCGATCAAACCCGCTATGGCGCCGCCCAGGATGGTAAAAAGGTAATAATAGACCTGGCGCAGCGACGACTTGCTGTCGGACCCGGCCATATAGAACCAGTAGAATGCCCATACCAGGCCGCCTGTCAGTATCCAGGCAAGCGCATTTTGGGTACCGCTGTTCCAGAAGCTGTCCCTGACCACTACGCCTTCCCACACGGGAAGTGAAATGAAAGCCGTATAGATAAGCTGCACTATACCGGAGGCAAGCCAGAGCAACCCGGCAGCCGAAAGTATGTAGGTATACCAGCGTCGCACGGTACCAGCCACCCGCGTGGCACGTTCTTCCCCTGCCGATACCCGCCAGTGGTAAACCCAGACCGCCGCGAATACAATCAGCGCTGCCGTCCCGCCGGGGCTGTACTGCTCCGGCCGGCATCCGGCCATCAACCACGCCAGCAGCTGACTAAGGGTAAAGACAATTGCAAACGCGGAGACGAATAGAACAAAGTTGAGGAAGAAGGCCCGCAGTGACGAACCCGATTCATCAGCGTCCTTTGCGGCATGGCGCTGGATTGTGCCCCAGAAAAGGAACCATAACGGCCCGCCTATGACAACCATGGCGATGCCCAGGCTAAGTTGCTGTTTGACATCGCCGATTTCCGCAAGGGTAAACCTGGCAAGAATAGTATCGAAAGAAAGGGAGAGCAGGTTAATCAGGCCGGCGGTAAGTATCCCGAGTGTGATGACCGTCAGTATGTAGAAAAAGACGCGCCTGACCGTGCTCAAAATTTATCCTCCCTCTGTTTGCGTCAGTAAAGCCACCAGATGTCCGCCGGCTGGCTGATAAGCCACCTGTCACCTTCCTTCTGCAGTATAAAGGTGACCCGGTTGGTGTTAACCGGGTTGCCCAGCGGCCCATCAGGCCTGAATACATCGACCGCCACTTCTACGGTCGCGCTGTTGTCCCGCACCGTGGATTTCAATATGCTGGCTTTCCACGACGAGGCATCCCGGGAAGTCTGCGTGGACCTTATCCAGTTCTCATAAGTATCGCCCTTTACCTGTTCGGTTTGCGGGGCAAGAAAACCGTAGGCTTTCAGGTAGTCCCGGTCCTTGACCGCCATCAGGAACCTCTGTACAGTCCCTTCCGGCGAGTCCCCGGGCAGCAGTTTGACCGGCTCGTTGCCGCCTGTAACGGCCAGTGTAACCGCAATGCCCACAATTGCCACGATTATAATGCCGAAGACAAGCAGAAAACGGTTCGATGTTTTCATAAACGTGCCCTTCACTAATTATTCACGCCGGCTCATTATCGCACAATTAATAATCGGGCAACAAAAACCACCTTTTAAGCTAATATCCTTCCTCTTCCTTGTCGCGCCCGATGATGACGTACTCCAGGGCCGAGATAAAGAAGATGGCAAAGAGGATAATGGCCAGCATATCGCCCGGCCGCATTGAATTGCTTTTCATCCATTCGCCCGCCGAGGTATTCTCGTACATCCACGATGCCAGCATGAAGAAGTTGAAGAGCGTGAGGTAAAAAGCCATGCGGCTGAAGGTGTAGTTAGCCGCCTTGCGTATCACGTGCTTGAAATAATTGAGCGTTTCCATGGTTCTCCTTTTTAAAAATCCCCTTATTGTAACACGCCCAGCAAACCCCTGAGCAGTGTAATCGCCGCCCTTTTATCCAGCGGTTCGTTTTTGTTGCCGCACTTGGGCGACTGGATGCAGGCCGGGCAGCCGTCATGGCAGGGACACTCTTCGATGGCCTTGAGCGTGGCCGCCCATAGCCCCTCGATGATTTCATAGCCTTTTTCGGCAATGCCGATACCGCCCGGGTAACCGTCATAAATAAATATCTGCGCAATGCCCGTATCGATATGAAAGGGCGTGGATACGCCGCCGATATCGTTGCGGTCGCACATGGCGAAGAGGGGCAAAATGGCGATGGCTGCATGCTCGGCGGCGTGAAGGCCACCGTGAAAGTCGAGCTTGCCCTTTTCAATCACATCCACTGCCTTATCCGGCAGGCCGAACCACAGCGACTGCGTAATGAAACGCATGGGAGGCAGGTCGAGCACTTCCTCGCCAAGTACCTCGTCGGTATAGTGTTTTTTCTTGCGGAAGCCGTCCACCGTATTGGTAACATCCACTATCCCCAGGCAAACCTTCACCCCGTTTATATCCTTTTCCCGCATTTTATGCAGGACTTTGATATCGGTGAGTTCCATGGTCTGAGTGTAATAGGGCACGGTGGTAGGCTCAATTATGGCGATGTGCTTTTCGATGTCCAATTCCTTCACGAAATAGGCGTCGCCCTGGTGGAGGTAGATAGCGCCCGGGTGCACCTGCCAGAAGGCATGCTCCTCCTCGATGGTTTCAAGTACCTCATTTCCTTTTGAGGCATCCAGTAACTGGTAGCGGCGGCTGGATGCGCTCCTGATGCTTATGTCCTGCGCCGGGTGAGAAAGCTGCGGGGCGATGTGCCAGCGGGCGCCCACCTTCCTCAGCCTGCCCTCTTCCTGCAATTCAACAATGGCCGGGAACAGCCCCTGGCTAAAATACCTTTCGTCAGCTTCGCCCAGTTCCTTTTCCCAGGCTGCGCAGAGCAGGTGCGGGTGCAGTATATTGGTATTCTCCCAGTTGATAAGGGCGTTCTCGAAGGCCTTGCCGAAAAAAAAGTCGGGGTTATTCATGAAGTACTGGTCGAGCGGGTTGTTTTGAGCCACCAGGAAGCTGAGCGACTTCTCGCGGCGCCGCCCGCTCCGCCCGGCCTGCTGCCAGGTGCCGGCTATGCTCCCGGGGTAGCCGGTCAGCACCGTGGCATCCAGGTCGCCGATATCAATGCCGAGTTCAAGTGCGCTGGTGGCTACCGCGCCCAGCAGTTCCCCGGAGAATAGCCGGCGCTCTATCTCACGCCGGTCCGCCGCCAGGTAGCCGGCGCGGTAGGGCTTGATTCTCTCACCCAGCGTGCCGCCCAGCAGATCGCGGCTATATACATAGATCAGCTCGGTCAGCCTGCGGGTAGGGGCAAAGGTGAGAGTGCGGACATTTTGCCGGATCAATTCCGTGAAAAGATGGGTGGCCTCGGAGTTGGCGCTGCGCCGCGCGCTGCGAGCCTCATCGATGATGGGCGGGTCCCAGAAGGCGAAGGCCTTGCCGCCATAGGGCGCGCCGTCCCTATCGACAACTTTGAAGGGCAACCCGGCCAGCCTTTCGGCATGCTCACCCGGGTTGGCGATGGTAGCGGAACAAAAAATAAACTGCGGACTGCTGCCGTAATGGGCGCAGATACGCCTCAGCCTGCGCAGCACGCAGGCCACGTGGGAACCGAAAACGCCGCGGTAAACATGCGCCTCGTCCAGCACCACGTATTTGAGCCGCCGGAAAAACCTGTCCCACGATTTGTGATTGGGCAGTATGCCCAGGTGCAGCATGTCGGGGTTGGTGAGCACGATACGCGCGCGCTTGCGTATGCCGGCACGGTCTTCGGATGGTGTGTCGCCATCATAAGTAACACACTCCCAGGGTAAATTGATAGCCGCGCCTTCGAGCTCTTTGAGGCCGCGCAACTGGTCCTGCGCCAGGGCCTTGGTAGGAAAGAGGTACAGGGCACGAGCATAGGGCTCCTCAAGCACCTTATCCAAAACCGGTATGTTATAGCAAAGCGTCTTGCCGCTGGCGCTGGGTGTGGCTACCATAACATTGCTCCCCTGACGCACAAGATTAACAGCCTCCGCCTGGTGCACATAAAGTGTGTCCATGCCAAGCGCGTCAAGCCTTTGCTGAAGGGTGGTTTGAAGGGGACGGTCAAGCCAGCCCGGGCTTGCGTCACGGGGTGGAATATGCTGGACATGTACTATCTGGTTTTTGTATTCAGGGTCGTTTTTCAGATAGTCCAGGAAGGCGTTGGTATCCATCAGTTAATTATAGTTTAAC
This sequence comes from Dehalococcoidia bacterium, assembly GCA_041300305.1. Lineage (GTDB taxonomy): Bacteria > Chloroflexota > Dehalococcoidia > GIF9 > UBA5629 > CAIMUM01. The sequence goes on from JBFYUA010000211.1 coordinate 10,066, forward strand.
TGAATATATCTATCTCTTTCTCAATTATCTCGATGGTTGGGAAATCCCGCCCGATCAGGCTGATGGCCGCGCTGAGCACTTCATCCACACGGTCATTATGGTTGGAAACGCAGGCCAGGCTGATAGTGGCTATCTGCCATAACTCCTGGTCGTCTACCTCAGCGACGGACAAATTGAACTGCTGGCGCAGGCGCGCTATCAGCGATTTGACAACGCTGCGCTTATCCTTGAGGGACCTGCTCCCGGGGATATGTATCTTCAGCCTGCAAACGCCCACACTCATATAAACCCCGTCCGCGGCCCGGGGACTATTGGATTGTAAATGCTCCCGCGGGAAACTGCGGGAGATTTAAATATATTTAACGTTCCGGCTTTGAGGCTGCGTAACAGGCGCTGCAATAAACCGGACGTTCCTGTCTCGGCTCAAAGGGTACTTCGCACTCGGTTCCACACGTTGCGCAGGTGGCTTTGAACATCTCTCTGGGTCTGCCTGAACCGCCTGAGCGGGACTGTTTCCGGTTGGTCCTGCAATCAGGGCAGCGCTTGGGCTCGTTCTGAAGTCCTTTCGACTGGTAGAATTCTTGCTCGCCTATAGTGAAGACGAATGATTTGCCGCACTCGGCACAGGTAAGGGTCTTTTCCGTTAGGGCCATTGATGCCTCCTTGTTGAAAATCAATATGCCCCATGGGTTTTGACGGGTCTGCTCGGCCCAAGACCTCTTGAAAACATACGACGGGAATCTTAGTCCCGGCATTATGGTCTCCCGATTTAAGAGGCTGCCAGTCTAAGACTCACCATTAACCAGGGTTTGCATACTGGCATTAGTGTAGATTATAATTCCTTTTTAGTCAAGACCCTCCCCCCGCATATTACGGAATTACAAGGATTTGCATATGGCCCTGGATTATGGATACGAAAAAAAACCGACGGTGCGCGGCATCATCAGCATCGTGGCGTGCGTGCTCATCGGCCTGACTCTTATTTTCGCCGGCGGCGGCAAGCTGGCCGACCTTGGCCAGATACCGGGTCAAACCGAGTTCCTCGACCGCTTCATCCCCGAATTTCTGCTCACTCCCGAGTTCGCCCGCTTCATAGGGACGGTTTTAATACCCTGGGTGCTGCCCATCGCCGAGTTGATGATAGGGCTGGGACTGATTATCGGAATCTGGCCCAGGTTAATAGCCATACTGTTCCTGCCGCTTGTGCTGGGATTCATGGCTAATAACTCGTACATGATTTCGCAGGGACTGGATAAATACCCGGATTGCACCTGCTTCGGCGTCTGGGAGCAGTGGTTAGGCGGGCTGACTCCAACCCAGTCCATGTATTACGACGTCGTGCTCTTAATCCTGACGGTAATTATCATAGTATTGCAGCCGGCGCCGTTTTTATCGCACCACTACTGGATCAACAGGATTTTGTCCAGGGAAAAATTCTAACCTGAGCATTTGCCTTTCTACAGGAGGGCCCACGATATGATTTCAAAGCGTATTATTCATATAGCAGCTTGTATTACTGCTATGCTGGTATTGGCAGGATGTACCGCGCCTAAAAGCCCTGCGGCCCCTGAGCCTCCCCCCGTACCGGTTAATAATCCCCCCACGATATCAAGCCTGACCGCCGACCAGCAGCTCGTGCAGCCATTCGGCAAAGTCATGCTGAAGTGCCAGGCCAGCGACCCTGAAAGCGACAACCTCAGCTACCAATGGATCGCCAGCGGGGGCGTGGTGGAAGGTCCCGCTGACTCGGCCGCATGGACTGCGCCGGGTAACCCCGGGAGCTATAAGATTACCGTTGTGGTCAGCGATGAAAAGGGCGGTTCGGCCACCGGCGATATATTCATAACCATACCCGAAAAACCCAATAACGCACCTGTCATCAGCGCTATCAAGTTCACCCGTCCCGGCCGCATGGCCATCACGGTCAAAACCAATCCAACCGATAAGGAGGTCAAGGATACCCCTGAATTAATCATCCGGAAATTCGAAACAGGGGATGTATCTTGCCTAGCCACCGACCCCGATAAGGACCAGTTGACCTATGTCTGGAAAGCCACCGGCGGGAAGATTGTCGGCAATGGCCCGAATATCCAGTGGCTGGCTGCCGGTGACCCGGGGACTTACAAAATTACCTGCGAGGTAGCCGACGGCAATGGCGGGACCGCCTCTTTCACCATAACAATCAGCGTGCACTGCTGCAGCGGATAGTCCGGCGCACTAAGTTTTGACCAGTTTTATGTCACCCCAGGCGCCCATACTGCCGCCCACCATTACGATAATGCCGGTTATCCCTTTGATCTGTTTCCCGTGTTCTATGGCGGCATCGATGTCCTGTTCGCCCCTGACCACATTGCCTACGGCCGTGGCCGCGGCGTCGGCCAGCGCCGCCGATGGCGAGGTGATGATTGCCGCGTCGGCCAGTCCCAGGCTGAGGGATGGGCCTACCGTGCCGGAGGATGTGCATATCCCCAGTGGAGTCTGCCCCGGCCCGACCTCGATAGCCAGCTTGCCCGTGAACGCGGAACCTCCCGCATAAATACCGATTTGCCTTCGGCTGCTGACCTTCAGGAAGATGTCGCCGCCATTCTCCACTATCACTTCCGGTGAAAGAGCCAGCAATTTCCTGCCTACCATCTCTGCCACTGCACCGGCCACCGCCGCCATCGGGCCCACATTTGCCAGCCGGGCCGCTTCAGCCATGACACGCACTATCTCCGCCACGTCATTCTCCACTTCGACAGGCGCCAGGCTATGGAGAAAAAGCGGGTGCTCCCGTATATATTCCTCCAGGGCACTGCGGACCTCATGGACGGCGGACTGTGCCTGAGGCGTTAAATCACGGCCCGCGCGGATATAGAGGTCGGTCTCTTTAACGGTAACCGTGAAAGAGACCAGGTCACCGTCTTTGATCTCATTACGATAGCTGCGCGGCTGGTACATTTTGCTGTTATAACTTCAATTCCATGGCGCGCGGCGGACAGGCCCTGACGCACAGTTCACAGACAATGCAGCGCGAGTTGTCGAAAATCACTTTCCTGGTGCCTTTCTCAAGGGAAAAGGCCCTCGTCGGGCACATGGTGATGCAGGCGCCGCAATGCGTGCAGCGCTCCTCGTTGCGCAGCACGTCCTGGCTGAGCGACTGTATCTCCAGTCCCGCTTCCTGCAGGTATTTAATACCGCGGTCATAGTCTTTCTGCGCGCCGGTAAGTTCCAATATCATCAGGCCTTCCTCACCCGGCGATATGGATGCCTTGAGTATGTTAAAGTCGAGATTGAAATCCCTTATCAACGCGCTGACAATCGGTTTATCTATAGTCTGCTGAGGAAAGTGCAATACTATTTTCTTAGCTATTTTCATCTGTCAATCCTCCTTCAGGGAATGGGCCTCTCCTCAACTGCTTTGAGCTTGATGCCCGATTCGATGCCCGGCAGCGGCGCCACCGGTTCGGAGAGCAGGAATTCTCCCCTTTTTATCCAGTCCTTGAGTGTCGAGGCAATCTCCACGGCCCCCGGGTAACTCGATAGCGATGCAGTGGGTATCTCTTTGCCGTTGACCGTGATTTTGCCGGATTTTAACTCGGCGTAGCTGACTTCGGCCAGCACCTCCGGCTTGCGGTTGGGATAGGCATCGGAGTAATCCACCACAGGCGCCAGTATATCCGCATCCGTGACCAGCGCATACTGCAGTATCTCTTCACTCAATATGGGTATCGGCACACCTATGCCCACGGTAAGAGTTGTGCCGTAGCCCAGGAAACTGGTCCCGACCAGCCATTTCGGATTCATCTGCTTGAGGTCGCCTATCACGGCCAGCGTTCCCGCCCCGCGCGTGGGCACACCCTTCACGGTGCGCGGCGCCGAAGGGTTATGCTGCGTGCCGTGCCAGGCTACATAGCCTATGCCTCCCCCCAGGAAAATGCGTGTACCGATGCCGATGGTTTTATACAGCGGGTCGTTGAGCAGCGGTGACAGCTGTCCGGCCGAGCAGAAATTGGCATTGCCGAACCTGGCCTTGAGAACGCCCATATAGGTGTAAATCATGCGTGTCCCGGCATTTACCGCAACGTTATAGTTCTGGTAGGCATTGCGCATGTTAAAGAGAGTGGCCTCGTTGATGCTGTTTATGTTTATCAATGTCTCCAGCTTTTTGCGCGGGTAACAGTCGGTACCATAGGCGCCAACCACTAGCCTGATATCCTTGCCGGCCACCAGTTCCTCGATGACATGCCCACCTCCATATTTGAACTCGCCCGGGTAGATTTTGTTCTTGGGGTCATCGTCAGGCATGGCAGTGGCGCCCAGAATGACATCAACCGCCGCCACTCCTGTGTAAACAGGAACGTCGTTGAGATATGCCCTGCCACCTCCCACTTTCATGCGTGGACTGGTATGGCCAATGTTCATATAAGCGCTGGATGAGCACATCGGGCCGAAGGTGCCCGTGGTAACCACGTCGACTTCCCTCATGGTGGCTGCCACGCCTTTCTTTTTGGCGATGCCGATCACTTCTTCAGCAGTGACCACGACCGCCTGGCCTTTCTTGATTTTTTCATTGATCTCCGCGATCGTCCTGGCCATATGGACCTCCTATAAAAAATTATCAGCCCGTGCGGCGAAGCATTTTAAGCTGTTTCAGCCGCAGCGGGCGGAGCAATTCTTAGCGTGGACCCTGATTAATTCTAACGCTTGCCGTACTTTTCGTAAAATACTATATCTGCCAATTCCTTGCGCGGCGGCGCCTTGGCCTCAGCGGCCGGGTATCCCAGCGGCGTCATCTCCACGGAAACCACGCCAACCGGCAAACCGAGTATCTCATCGACTTTTTTCGAATCAGGTATGTAGCCGGCATGCACGGTCCCCAACCCCAGCGCCTGCGCAGCCAGCGCCAGGTTCTGCATGGCAATGCCGACATCAAACATGAACCACTCCTCCCCCCGGTCCGTGACGATAGCGCCCCGGTAATAGCCGGATTTACCCAGTTCCGCGCAGGCAACTATCACCATTGGTGCCTGCTTGATGGCCTCTGTGGCAGGATTGCCTTTATTCACCGTTTCGGCCAGCCTGGCTTTGACGTCAGGGTCCTTCACCACCACATAACGCGTGCACTGTGTGTTGGCCCACGAAGGCGCCCAGCGTGCCGCGTCCAGCACCTTGTTGAGCATATCGTCGGAAACAGGCGTATCCTTGTATTGCCTTACGCTGCGCCTTGTGTAAATCGCTTCAAACGTATCCATTAGAGATTGCCCCCCCTGTTTTTATTGTGCCGGACCTGCCAGCTTCAGCAGTTCGTCCGGCGGCAGCTGCTGCTGTTCGCTGGTCTGCATGTTGCGCAGCATGACAACGCCCGCTTTCACTTCATCCTCCCCGATAATGGCCGCGTATTTGGCGCCAGCCGCGTTGGCATGCCGGAGCTGTGCTTTGAGGCTTCGCTCGCCGGAAGAGCTTATAACTGCGGTCCCGGCTTCCCGCAATGCGGCTGCCAGTTTGACCGCCTCTAACCGGGCGCTCCCGCCCAGGCAGGCGATGAATACGGCAGGCTTTTCAGCCGGGGGCACACCGATGCCCCGGTTTTCCAGGTTAAGGACTATTCTTTCCATGCCCGTGGCAAAGCCGATGGCCGGTGTGGGCCTGCCCCCGATTATGGCAATCAGGTCGTCGTAACGTCCTCCCCCACCCAGGGCACTCTGAGAGCCGCCTTGGTCCGGCTGAATCTCAAAGACCGTCCTCGTGTAGTAGTCAAGTCCACGCACCAGCCTGTGGTTCAGAGCATAATTTACATCCAGCGCAGACAGGTACTCCTGTAAAGACTTAAAATGCTGCCCGCATTCGTCACACAGGTAGTCAGAACTCCCGGGCGCCTTATCCGCAGCAGACTGGCAACCCGGCTTCTTGCAATCCAACAGCCTCAGAGGGTTCTTATCCAGCCTGACCTGGCAGTCCGCACACAACTGCGGCGCCAGGGGCGCATAGTATTCCTTCAATTTCTGCAGGTGTCCCGGGCGGCAGCCACGGCAGCCGATGCTATTCAATTGCAGGGAAAAATTGGTCAATCCCAGCGAGGTGAAAAAGCTGAGCGCCATGTGTATGACCTCGGCATCCAGCATGGGGGATGCGTCGCCGATGGCCTCGCAGCCAAACTGGTGGTGCTGACGGTAGCGCCCGGCCTGCGGCCTCTCGTAACGGAAGATATCGGCGAAATAGAAAAGCTTCACTGGCTGGGGCAGGTTATCCATGCCATGCTCGATATATGAACGGCAGACCGAAGCGGTGCCTTCCGGCCTCAAGGCGAGTTCATTATCGCTGCGGTCCTTGAAGACATACATCTCCTTGTTAACGATATCCGTACCTTCGCCCACACCGCGGGCAAACAGGCCGGCATCCTCAAATGCAGGCGTGCTTATACGGCTGTAACCATATAAGCGGCATACCTCCAGCGCCTTATCTTGTATGTAGCGCCAGTAGGGCTGCTCACCAGGCAGGGTATCAGAAGTCCCGCGCGGAGCTTTAAACAAAACCAGCCACCTCTTTAAAGCTAATTATAATATATTAACCGGGCCCTCATTGCCAGAAGATACTGCTATCCGGGCACTTCGCCGGCTATCCAATTAAGATACTCTTCGCTGCCGCCGGTTATGCGCAGCACAATGATTTCCGGTACGGAGTTACTGTGGTTTATCTGCACCGTCTTAATAAGGTCAGCTACGGCTGATTTCCTGGTCTTGATGATCAGCAGTGATTCTTCAGCGGAATCTATCTGGCCCTTCCACCAGAAACGGGAAACTACAGACGGCACAATATTTACACAGGCAGCCTGCCTCCGTTCCAGCAGGGCAGCAGTTATCTTATCGGCCTCGTCCCTGCCGGATGCCGTAACCAATACCACTACATGCCCGGTTGGCTTCATGCCGGTTACGCCGCCTTGAGATGCTTTCCCTTACTGATTATTGTATACCTGTGCATATTGGAAATTGTTTTAACCGCTGCACTGAGTGAAGAATAAACGGGAAATCCTTGTGACTCGCAGCGCCTCTTGAAATCAATGCTGAGCTTCCTCTCCAATTCATTTTCCGCGTAGGGATCAAGGAACATGCTTATCATAACCAGTTTGCCTTTTTCATCGCGGGCGTGAAGACAGCCTTCCAGCATCCTGTCGGCAATGATTTTTAACCGTTCTTCGACTTTATTGCCCCACATGCCTATCATAAACCTTATCACATCAAATTGCAGTATTATGGAATGCACATCCTGTTCCGCGGCGACTATGCGGAAAACGTCCTTCAGCGACCCTTCATCTTCCCCATATTTATAGAAAAGCTGCCAGGCGTCGAGCGGGTTGCCGGTCATAGTGCCTGATGCAGGCACAAATTCGCGCAATTCCCTGACCGCCGCCGGCGAGAATTGGGGCACTTCCAACCCGGCCCTGATGCACATGTCGCTTTGCACCACGCTGAACCCTCCCGAGTAGGTGACAATCGATACCCCATTGCCCACGGGCGGCGGGCAGTCACCCAGCGCGATGACCGTGTTGACCAGGTCTTCGAAATCATCAACCTGGACCACGCCGGTCTGCCGGAAGAGTGTAGCCCAGGTTTCTCCTGAACCTGCCAGCGCGCCGGTATGTGATGATGCCACTCTGCCGCCCTGTTGGGTCACACCGCCTTTCAATGCGATGACCGGTTTTTTAGAAGCTGCATATGCCAGCGCCCTTTTAACAGGACCGCCGTCTTTGACACCCTCCACATACAGTGCGATGACGTGCGTATCAGGGTCATCCGCCATGTAAGTAAGAAATTCCGGGCAGTCCAGGTCGATGGCATTGCCATAGCTAACCAGCTTGCTGATATTCACATTCCTCGATTTGCCCGAGTGTATAAAACCCTGCGCAAAGGTGCCGCTCTGGGATATCACGCCGATATGACCGCTTATGAAGGTGGAAGAGGGATGGAAAGACAAGCCGGATTCCGGACAATAAACCCCCATGCAATTGGGACCAATCATCCTCACCCTGCCCTTAATCAACGCGGCGAGCTCCCTTTGTCTCTCAATATCCTCCACCAGGCCGGTTTCGCTGAAGCCGGATGTGAAAGCATGGATGCACTTGACGCCCTTGCGGATGCATTCATCAACGGTTTTCAATACATGCCTGGCCGGGAGGGCCAGTATCACGTAGTCAAGCGGGCCCTCGATATCAAGGACGGAGGCATAGCATTTGAGTCCGTGGACCTCCTGGTAATTCGGGTTGACCGGGTAGAAGTGGTCGCGCAATTTCCCCATCAGCAGGGAAAAGGTATAGAACTCGGTCGGCGAGGCGCCAACCACGGCAACGTTGCGGGGCAAAAAAATTTCATCAAGGTTAGTGATTGCTTTCATACTCATAACGAGTCCTTTCAGGCAAAATATCGGGCAAATAAGCATCTAAGCATACTGCTATACGGGATGAACTTCAAATTCCCTATTCCGCATTCTAATACAAAATTAGCCCGCCGGGTGGGTCGGCGGGCCAATTCTGTAAATCAGATTATTGTTTAAAGTTCTTTGGAGAGGATCTTCTCTTTCAGTATCTCGAACTCGTCGCGGGTCAGTACGCATGTATTGGCATATTCGCCGATCTCGACTTTGTCCTCAAAAACGCTGACTGCCGGGCAGCACGAGCCTTCACGGCACAGTTTTACAATCTTCAATTTGCACCTCCAAGTATTCGGTTAATTATCTAACGGCTTCCCCACCAGTTGCTTTCCCTTGACAAAGAACTGGAACCGTTGACTAAACCATGTTAATACCTGCTTATACGGCATGCAAATGACTAAAATCACATTTTATACGGAAAGCATTTGCCACGGGTTACAGCCATGCTTTATTATACAGCTGAAACGGTGAGTGCATGGATCCGACCCCGCTATTCAACAAGGCCAGGGAGTACCTGCCTCCCGACAAACTGGCAATCGTGGAGGCTGCCTATGATTTTGCCCTCAAGTCCCACGATGGCCAGAAACGCAAATCCGGGACGCCTTTCCTTGAGCATCCCCTCCAGACAGCCATAGCCCTGGCCGACCTGCAGCTTGACGCCGCCACCCTGGCCGCCGCGCTTTTACATGATGTGCCCGAGGATTGCAACATCCCCATCTCAGAACTGGAAAAGCGCTTCGGGCCTGATGTCAGCAAGCTGGTGGACGGTGTTACCAAGCTGAGCAAGCTGGCCTGGAAACGCGACGTAGCGGTCAGCAGCCGGGAAACCCAGGCTGAGAACCTGCGCAAGATGCTCATCGCCATGGCCGAGGACCTGCGCGTGGTATTTATCAAGCTGGCCGACCGCCTGCATAACATGAATACCCTTCAGGCACTGGCCCCCGAGCGTCGGCTTGCCATCGCCCAGGAGACACTGGAGATATACGCCCCCCTGGCGCACCGCCTGGGTATGTGGGAGATCAAATGGCAGCTTGAAGATTTGTCTTTCCGCTTCCTCCAACCGGAGCAATACCACGAGATCGCCCGCATGGTTGCGGTCAGGCGCTCACTGCGCGAAGGGTTTATCGATGACGCTGCCCGCATCCTGCGCGACGAGATGGTCATAGCCGGAATTAAGGGCGAGGTCTACGGCCGGCCCAAGCACATCTACAGCATTTACAACAAGATACGGAAGTACGCCGCTATCGGTCGGAGCTTCGGAGATATACACGACCTGTTTGCCCTGCGTGTGCTGGTGCCCACGGTGCCGGACTGTTATAAAGTCCTGGGCATCATCCACAACACATGGCATCCCATCACCGAGGAATTCAACGACTATATAGCCAATCCCAAGGACAACGGCTACCAGTCCCTGCACACCACGGTTTTGACCGGCGACGGAGGCAACACGCCTCTCGAGATACAGATCCGTACATATGAAATGCACAGCATTTCGGAAAACGGCGTGGCCGCGCACTGGCGTTACAAGGAAGGGGCCAGGCCCGACCTGCATTTTGAGGAGAAGATATCCTGGCTGCGTCAGCTTGTCGATTGGCAGAGCGCACTGGACAGCGAGCAATTCCTGACCTCTCTGAAGGAGGATTTTTTCTCCGACCAGGTCTTTGTCTACACTCCGCTCGGTGAGATAAGGCCGTTCCCCAAAGGGGCCACGCCCCTGGATTTCGCCTACCGCATACACACCAACCTCGGCCACCGCTGCATCGGTGCCAAGGTCAACCGCAAACTCGTGCCGCTGAACTACGAGCTGAAAAACGGGGATATTGTGGAGATAGTGTCCAGCAAGACGGAGAAAGCGCCCAGCCTGGATTGGATCAACGCTGACCTCGGCTTCGTCAAGACCGCCCATGCCAAAGAAAAGATACGCGCCTGGTTCAAAAAGCAGGAGCGCACGCAGAATATCGAACGTGGCAGGACAATCCTGGAAAAAGAGCTCAAACGGCTGGGCATCGGGGTAACCAACTATGAAGACCTGGCCGGTGGCCTTGATTTCGACAGCGCCGACGACTTCATGGCAGCGGTGGGCTATGGCGGCATCACACCCCACCAGATAGCCTCCAGGCTGGCCGGTGAAGGCGAGGCAGCCGGGGAAGAGGAGGCTAAACCGACGGCCGCGCCGGCAAAGCACAAAGGTTCCGGCATACAGGTACTGGGTGTGGGCGACCTGCTCACCCACCTGGCTCAATGTTGCCATCCGGTGCCCGGTGATGATATCATCGGGTATATTACGCGCAGCCATGGCATCACAGTACACCGTAAAAACTGCATTAATGTTATCAACGAGGAAGAGCAGGAGCGGCTGATTAGTGTGAGCTGGGGCCAGGTGGAGGACGTGTACCCAGTGAATATCCAGGTAGAGGCCTTCGACCGTGTCGGGTTGCTCAGGGACATCACCACAGCCGTTGCTGAGGAGAAAATAAATATTACCAGCGTGAATACGCAGTACAGCGATGATGTATTCACAATGTTTGCAACAATTGAAATCAGGAATATAGCGCAGTTGAATCATATTTTAAACAGGCTGATGGCCCTGCGCGGCGTAATTAACGCCGCCAAAGCGCAGCAGGCGAAGATAAACATCAGACCCTGATACCAAAGGAGGTAATCACAATTGCCCAAGACTAAAACAGCAGAAAAATCAGCCAGGTCATCCGCCAGGAAAGCAGAGCGCAATAAGGCCGTTAAAAGCGGCGTAAAGAGCAGGGTTACCCGTGCAGAGAAATTGGTAGCGGCCAAAAAAGGCGAGGAGGCCACTGCCGCTGTGACCGAGGCCATCAGCTCGCTGGATAAGGCCGCCAAGCGCAACGTCATCCATGCCAACACCGCGGCCCGCAAAAAGTCCCGCCTGATGAAAAAGCTCAACGCGTCAAATAAGAAATAACCCTCCCTGTTTCTCAACATACTCGAGGAGGCTGAAAAGTGACTAACGAACTATTACCCCGGTTCCAGGCCGTGGGGTTTGACCTCTACAGCCGCGGCATGGTTTCCGTGCATGGCGGCAACCTCAGCGTCAGACAGGGGGAAAAAGCCATCATCACGCGCAGCGGCAGCAAACTCGGGTACCTCGCAGACACAGACCTTATTGAGACGGGCGTCGACAAGGATGATGACAATACCCGTTTGGCCTCGTCGGAACTGGCAGTACACCGCGCCATTTACAAACAGGCGCCCTTCCAGGCCATCGTACATTGCCACCCCATCCACGCGGTTGCCCTCTCTTTCACCAGGCGCGCTATCCATCCCGAGGACGAAGGCGGAAAAATATTTATCCCCGAAGTGCCCGTTATAGCTTTCGGCAGGGAACCCGCGCCTGGCGGCTTCGCGGATGAGATAGCAGAAGCTCTTAAAACCCACGCGGTGGTCGTCGTGCACCGCCATGGCAGCTTCGCAAGGGGCATGACACTGGAAGAAGCCTATGT
>JBFYUA010000260.1:0-11118 GCA_041300305.1 Dehalococcoidia bacterium
CCTTTAATGAGGCTATTGCTTTCTTGGTGGCCTCGGCGAGTTCACGCGCTTTCACGTCGCGCCCGCCCAGGCCGACAATGAAATTGCGTATGGAAGCGTTGATATAAGTGCCGTACAAGGCAGATTTTATCTCGGAGCAGGTGGCGCCCTCTGAACCGTAGCTGATGTTCTTGTCGAAAACCACAATTAGCTTGGATTTGCGCAGCGCCTGCACTACGTCGGACTTGGGGAAGGGGCGGAAAACCCGCAGTCCCAGCACGCCTGCCTTGATGCCCTCATCGCGCAGCATGTCGGCTGCCACGATGGCCTCCATGGCCAGGCTGCCCATGGCCACAATGGTTATCTCGGCGTCATCGTTGCGGTCCTCCCAAAACATGCGGTCATAATCACGGCCAAAGACGTTGTTGAATTCCCTGCCCGCCTGGAGGATGGTTTCTCGGGAGTTCTGCAGGGCTTCCTGCAATAAATACCTGAGCTCCATGTAACCATGGCAGAGCTTGCCGTCGACCCCGATGCGGGGGTTGGCTAAAGTCACCAGGTTGTAATTCTTGGGATTGGCCGGGTCAAGTACGGTGTGGGGCGCGTAGGGTGGCAGGTAGCGGTCAACATCCGCCTGGTCGGGGACGTCCACCGGCATCTCGGTGTGGGAAAGGATATACCCGTCGTAGCAAACCATGACGGGCACATGCACCTGCTCGGCTACGCGGTAGGCCTGGATGATGGTGTCCATTATCTCCTGGTTATTGCGGCAATATATCTGTATCCATCCGGTGTCGCGCTGGGAGATGGAATCCTGCTGGTCGTTGAGCACGTTCCATGGCGCTCCGATGGCGCGGTTAACGCAGGCCAGCACGATGGGCAGGCGGGCCCCGGCAGCCCAGTGCAGCATCTCGTGCATATAGGCCAGGCCGTGCGAACTGGTGGCGGTGAAGGCGCGCGCCCCGACTATGGAAGCCGAGGTACAGACGGCCATGGCGCTGTGCTCACTCTCGACGGCCACGTACTCTGCCTTGAGGTCACCCTGCTCGACATACTGTGAAAGTTGCTCGGTCAGCGGCGTTTGTGGCGTGATGGGGTAAGCTGCCACCACCTGCACGCGGCTCATCTTGGCCGCGATGGCGGCGGACTGGTTGCCGTCTATAATCAGCATGTTGGTTTTTCTCTGTACTGCCATATGCTTATCAGCCTATATTTTTCTCTTCCGCGATCATGGTGATGGCCTGCACCGGGCAAACCTGTTCACAGATGCCGCAGCCCTTGCAATATTCAAGGTCTATGGTAGGTGGTATGGCCTTGGTCATCACGGCTTCCGGGCAGTAAAGCCAGCAGAGGAAGCAGGTGGGTTTATTCAGTTTCGAAGCCGTGCACTTTTTTTCGTCGATGACCGGCAGGTGGGTACGCCATTCGCCCGTGCGGCCTGCTTCGCCTATGCCCGGCGATGATTCGTCACAAATATGTTCGCAATCCCTGGTTCCCATTTTTGATTACCTTATCTGCCTGTTTTCGTTATCTCGTAAGTCTTATTTATGGCCGAAAGGTTGATATCCACGGTGCTCTTGGAGAACCTTTCCCTCATGACTTTTTCCAGCGTGGGCAGGTCGACTATCTTGGTCGCGCGCACCAGCGCGCCCAGTATGGCCGTGTTGACTATTACCAGCCCCGCGATGATCAGCCCCAGGTCCTGGCATATTTTTGTTGCGTCGGCGGTGGCGATATTGTATTCGCCTTTTAACCCGAGTTCCCTGGGCGTGAGTGGGGAATTCACTATCAGCCAGCCGTCCTTGCCCAGGCCGTGGGTGACATCGGGATATTTGAGCAGGGTATGGTCGAGGACAACCACGATCCCCGGGTTCTCGACCTGGGATACTACTAAGATAGGCTCGTTGGATATCCTGGTGGAGGCGCTCACCGGCGCCCCGCGCCTTTCAGCGCCGAATGACGGTGCGGCGGTCACGCCCTTGTAGCCTTTGAGGTAAGCAGCCTGCGCTATGATCTTGGCTGCGGTAATGGCCCCCTGTCCCCCGCGTCCATGCCACCTTATCTCAAGCGGACGGTTGCTGAGGGAAGTTTTCTGTGCCATCAATAATTACTCTTTTATTTCTGCAAGTACGCAGCGAAGATATATAGTAGCTCTCATTTGAAGCCTGTGTCAAACGAAGTCAAAATAGCGGGACCGTGGGCCCATGCAGCCGGTTATAATCCGAAGGCAGCCGATGATTTAAGCTGGTCCTCGTGCTTGACCAGCCATTTCCGGCTCTCTTTCCAGCTTGGGCAGTAGCGCCCAACAAATTGCCAGAATATCCTGGAATGGTTCATATGCTTGCGGTGGGCAAGCTCATGGATGATCACGTAATCTACAATCTCGGGCGGCGCCATCAGCAGCTTCCAGTTCAGCGTGATATTGCCCGACGCTGAGCAGCTGCCCCAGCGTGTCTTTTGGCCCCTGATGAGTATGGCTTTATAGCTCAACCCCATGATTGCCTTGAAAGTATCGGCCTTTTGCGTAAAGACCCACTTTGCCTGCATCCTGTACCACGCCTCCAGTACCGGGGTCGTTTTTACACCGCTGGTTAATGCGATCACTAACCTGCCATCCGTGAACCGGGCGGTGGTGTGCGGGCCGGCCTCCTCTATCACGGATAGTTCAATTGTTTTGCCCAGGTAGGGCAGGCTGTCGCCATGCCCCGGCGCCGGTTTGAAAAGGGGCATCTGCAAAGGTTTTACCGCAGTAAGGTGTTTCAGAATCCAGCGGGATTTTTGCAGCAGGATGTCCTCTATCTGCTTTGACGTATATTTCCGGGGGACTACTACGGTCAGGCCGCTTTCCCGGCGTATCTCCAGCCTGATGGACCTGGTGCGGTAGCTCTGCTTGATTGTATAGCCGATGGTACTGTCCTGGAGCTTTATCTGCGCCTGGCCGATGATGGCCAGGCGGTGGTTGTGTTTGGCCGGCATATTGATATCTTTTACCCGAAATCTCAGACTTGCATAATTATGCTAATTATAATTGATATTGGCTTGATGGTGGGGTAAACTTTGGCATCAATAAATCCTCGTGCCTCCAAAGAAGGTGATTAACCATGAAATGCCTGATACTTGCCAGCGGTTTCGGGACCAGGCTTTACCCGCTTACTGTGGAGCAGGCCAAGGCCCTGCTGCCCTACAGGGGCAAGCCGATGATAAACCATATCGTGGATAAGATCCCGCCTGATATTGATATACTGGTGAACGTGAACAAAAAGTTCGCCGCCGATTTCCATGCATGGCAGGAAAAACAAAGCCGCCTGATAGACATATGCGTGGAGGATGTGTCCTCTGAAGAAGAAAGGCTGGGCGCGGTGGGCGCCCTGCATCACTGGATACGCGAGAAGGGCATCCATGAAGACCTGATGGTATTCGGCAGCGACAACTATTTCGAGTTCGACCTGGCCAAATTTATGTCCGGATTCGACGGCCGGCATGCGCTGGTGGCCGTTTATGATGTGCTGAAGAAAGACAACGCCAGGCAGTACGGTGTGGTCAAAACTGAGGGCAACCGCATTATCGAGCTTGAGGAAAAGCCGGCCTTCCCCAAATCCAGCCTCGTTGCTACGGCCTGCTGGATACTGCCGGTCAGGGTGTTCCCGCTCATCTCGGAGTTTTGCCGGGGGGAGCGCAAGGATAACCTGGGCAATTTAATCACCTATTTTATTGAAAAAGAGGATGTGCTGGCCTATCCTTTCAAGGAAAAGTGGATCGATATAGGCAGCCTCGAGATATATCACGCAACCAAATAGCAATAACGTCCTCTTAACGTTGCCCTGCCGTTACTGTACAATTGATGATATATAAGGGCCTCGTCTTAATTTACAGGGGGGAATATTATGGAAGATATCGAAAACATGGTGAAAACCACTATAAGCCAGATCGAAAAGGTGCTCAGCAGCAAAACGGTCGTGGGTGAACCCATTACCGTCGGAGAGACCACGCTTATCCCGCTGCTCAGCATGGGCTTTGGTTTTGGCGCGGCCGGAGGCGCTGGCAAAACGGACTCCAAACAGGGCAATGAAGGGCTGAAGGGTGGCGCCGGCGGCGCCGGGGGCATGCGGCCTATCGCCATTATCATCATAGACAAGGACGGCGTGCGCATCGAGCCGATCAAGAGCAGCGTGGCGGCGGCCATCGAAAAGCTGAGCGAAAAGGTACCCGGGGTGGTGGAGAAGATAGCCGATAAATGGGGGGAACGCAAAAAGGAATAATATCCCTTGACGCTGCTCTATATTCTATTGGTCGTCGCGGCGCTTATTATCCTGGCCCTGGCCATTCCTGTTGAAATTGAATTCTCCGCCGCCATCCATGGCCGGGTGGTGGCGCAAACGCGCTTCAGGCTGCTCTTCGGGCTGGTCTCATTTGATGTTAAGGGCGGTGCGGGCAGAAAGGAGCGGGGCGGGAAGGGTGCTGAGGGCCCCCACTTCATGGAAAAGCTGTATAATGCCGCGCTGGTCGAGGGTATCGGGGAGCGGTCGTGGGCGCTGGCCAAACGCCTGGCATCCTGTGTCAGGGTGAAATGCCTGGCCTCGGATTTAACCGTAAGCCTGGGCGACGATTACTATACAGGCATGCTGGCGGGACTCGCGATACCGCTGGTATTGTTCCTGGACCGGCGGTTCGGCGGGGGAATCTCACTGCGGCCGGCCTTCGAGGAGGACCTGCTGCTGGAGGGCGATCTGCTGGCCGCTTTCAGCCTGCAGCCGCTGAAGATAGTGGCGCCGTGCCTGGTTTTTGCCTGCTCTGCTCAATTCCGCCGGGTGAAACGCATACTCAGTGGGGGACGATGAGAAAGGAGTATTTAGCCTGTGAGGAAGCCACCGTGGTTGCCGGGGTCGGGATTATACCCGTCGTCAGGATATCAATCAGCTATGCGGAAATCCGGGGCGCCCGGTCGTTTTATGCCGGCAAACAGCCGGTTTATCTCATTATATCGTTAACGGAGGGTGAGTGCGCTTACAGTGTCACGGGCCGGGAGGTCCCTATTCAGCAGGTGATGGCGGAATGTCCGGCGCTGGCCGCTGCTCTTGAGCGGCAGATTGTTCCCCCGCTCCCGCTGCATTGATTACGGGCACGGCGTTGATTTTCCTGTAGCGCGGCGCCTTCCTGCGGTGAGGATATTGGCGGACCCCGGTGGTCCATAAACCGGTGAAAAACTTGGTGTCCAGCGGGTGCAGGTAATCGGCGGAATTCAGCAGGTCGCGGGAGGCGGCGTTGTCAAAATAGGCCACCTCGATGTGCTTGCCCATGTTCTTCACCACCCCCAGCGTATAGCCGAAATCCGAATCTCCGCTGACCAATATGGCTATATCATAAGAATTGTTGGCCGCGAAATAGAGCAGGTCGGTGGCCAGCATTACGTCGATGCCCCGCTCCACCGGGATGCCCTGCGACAGCTTGGTGGTGCCCAGCCTCAGTTCAAGGTAGGGCGTCTTGCGCAGCGTCTCCAGGAACTCCTGCTGCTCGCGCGAACCCTCGGACCTCTGCACCGCGTCCTGCAGGACATTGTAATAATAGGTCCGGATCAGGTGGCGGGAACCGCATAATTTCTTGGTGAACTCTGCGAAATTCAGGTCCACGCGTTTGAAATTGTTTTTCAGGGAATGGTAAAGATTGCTACCATCGATGAATATAGCAACCCGGTTATTCATTAAGGCCTCCTCGTGCTGATTACCCCGCCCTTAGCCTGCGGCGAAATATATGTGCTTGAATTCACTTCTACGGTTATTATACTCGAATTCTCCGGTAAGTGTACATCATCGGGCCTTGCCGGCCGGTTTCTCAGTCCTGTACCAGAGCTGCCGGCCGTCAGTAATGAATTCTACGTTGCCGCGGGCGGAGGTAACAAATATATTGCTGCTTGCCAGGACGGCGCGCAGGCGGTCCAGAGTCTCTTTGTGGGGGTGGCTGAACCTGTTGATGGCGCCGGCCGATATCACGGCCGCCGAGGGGTCAACGATAGCAAGGAATTCGTCGGAATTCGAGCCCCTGCTGCCGTGATGGGCGACTTTGAATACGCTGCTGCGCAGGTCCGCGCGGTTGCCGGCCAGCAGCCGTTCAGCGTCCATTTCTATGTCGGCCGTAAGCAGGAAGCTGACGTCCCCGTAGACGAGCCTCAGCACAATGGAGTTATTGTTCACATCATCGGATGTTCCGGACAACAGCACCGCCGGGGGGTTTAGTACGTCTATCCTGATATCTGTGCCCGGGTTAAGCTGCATGCCGTCATGCAGTGTATACAGCCGGACATGCCGTGTGTTCAACCCATTCATTATTTCAGCCGGCAGCAGTGCCCTGCTGGTGGAAGGCGGGAGTCCGGCCGAGTTTATATCGTATTTGTGCAGCAGGTCAAGCGTACCTGAAATGTGGTCGGATTGAAGCTGGGTAAGTATAAGCAAATCGATCTTCCTATCCCAAAATGGGAGGGTTTTACCAAGTTGTGCGCTGGTGGCGACGGAGTCGGGCCCGCTGTCGACCAGGATGTTTTGTCCATCGGGCGTCCTTATTAATATGGCCTCGCCCTGGCCGACATCGAAAACGATCACGTGGAGATTGCCGTCCGGCAGCGACAGGAAGGCCGTCCAGACAAGTATATTCGAGACTATCAGCAGGGCCAGCAGCCAGGGCACAAGCGGCCTGAACGTATCCGGGTGCAGCGATGCAAGGCCTGCCCGGGCTTTCAGATAGATGCTTTTAATAAAATCCGAAACGGCCTGCCGGTGATGCAGGAAAAGCAGCAGGCCTGCCAGTAAAACGTAGTATGTAACAGCCTGCCATAGCTGCGGTTGAACATTTTGTATGTATGCTACCGGGATGGAACTGAAAACCTGCACCATCAGCAGGAAGTAGCTCAGCAGCAACCAGGCTGCCCACCCGATCACTATGCCGAGCGGCTGCCAGACGATTCCCGCCAGGGATGTCAGCATGGAGGTTATAATGATGCCGGGGAAGGAGGGCATGGCGAATACTGTTGCCGGCGCGCTCACCAGCGAAAAAGCATGGAAAGTCATGGTTGTTATGGGCCAGGTGGCGGCTACCGCGGCTATCGATGCGCCGAAGCTTATACCCATGAAGCTCTTCAGGTAGTACACGTATTTACCGCCTTTGCCGGCCCGCGGCGGACCGGTGTAAGCGGTTAAATATGGCATTATATATACCAGCCCCAGCATAGACATGAAGCTCAACTGGAAGCTTATATCGCGCAACACCGCCGGGTCGACGGCCGCCATCAGTGCCCCGGCCAGCGCCAGGGCAGCCGGACCGCTACGCTGCCTGCCCATCAGTTCGGCCAGCAGGAATACGCTGCCCATGATAGTAGCGCGCACCATGGTGGCCGGCAGGCCGGTCAGGACGGTATAAAGCCATATCAGGGACAGGGATATCCATATATACAGCCCGTTTCTTCGCCCGAAGAGCCGGATTGCCGCGGCAAATATCATGCCCAGCACAATGGTCAGGTTCATGCCCGAGATGGCGATCAGGTGGGTGGTGCCTGTCTCGTAGAATGATTGCAGCAGGGAATCCGGCAGGCTGCCCCTCAGGCCGAGCAGTATCGCAGAGGCCAGCGAGCCCTGTGGTTCCGTCAGGCAAGCTGAAAGGCTTGCGTCCAGGCGCTCCCGCAGTCCGTAAATCCAGGCCATGGGCGCAAAGCCCCCGCCGGAATCTATCAATACGATGCGCGGATAATAAATCACGGAATTGATGCCCTGGTTGGCCAGGAAACCCTCATAGTCGAAATCATCGAACTGCTGAGGTGTTCCCGGCTTGCCGAAGAGCTCCAGACGGTCGCCGTAATGCAACTTGCTGTAAAACGGCACGAGAGCCAGGGCGTTGCCGCTTATGCTTGTGACATTGCCGGATACGCTTATTTCTGAGGCGGAGAATTTGAATTCCAGCGAAGAGCCTTTTACTTGCGGGTAGCCGGCTACCGTACCCGTGATCTTTGCGTAACCCCTGCCGTTGTAATACTGCAGCATTGTGCTGTCCACCGTATGCAGGGAGGATTGATAGCGCAGCGCCCCGCCGGCAAGGGCCAGCAGGCAGACGGCTGCAATAATAAGCGCCTTCCTGTGGCGGCGGATAATGATGGCGCACAGGAAAAGCGGCGCGGGTACAGCTATCAGCCATACCGGCCAGGCTGTAAGCGGGCCTATCAATAAACCGGTTAAAAATGCGGCGCTGATAAAAAGCAGTGGCATCCGGGTCAGTCCTCGACCGTGGCGTAATCCCGCACTTTATCCACCACCGATTTACCGAAGCCTTCGATTTTAAGCAGGTCGTCGATGCTGCGGAAGGGGCCGTTCTGCGTCCGGTAATCAACAATCAGCCTGGCTCTGCCTTCGCCTATGCCGGGCAGCGCCTGCAGCAGCCAGGCAGCGGCACGGTTGAGGTCGACCTTCTGAGGCCGGGCAGACTCGCCTTTTTCCGGCACATAGATGGAGAGGCGGGCCGTGTCCGCGTTATCCGGAACGCCTGCGGCCGATACCAGCGCGCTGAGCGTGTCGCCTGCGCGGGAAGAGTAGATGCCCGGGCGGGAGACGGCCCCATTGATAGTGATATCTCCTGTTGCAGCCACATGGTTGATTTCCTTGAGCTTAATCTCCATTGGCTGCAGGCGCGACAGGCGGAGGCAGAAGAAGATAATGCCGGTGATCAGGCAGGCCATTAAAAATACTGCTATAATAAGCGACATTTTTTCGCGTATACCCGTCATTGCCTTCCCCCTTTCCTGTATAGTTATGGCGTGCGCAGTGGTAAAATTTTAACACATATGGAAAATATCAAGACGATATCAGTAAACAAAAAGGCTTACCATGATTACCATATCCTGGAAAGCCATGAAGCCGGCATTGCGCTCAAAGGCTCCGAGATTAAATCTATCCGCATGGGACGGGTCAATATCCGGGACGCCTATGCCAGGGTGGAGAGGGGGGAGCTGTGGCTTTTCAATTCTCACGTCTCCGCTTACCAGGCTGGCGGCTTTAACACGCACGAGCCAGACAGGAAGCGCAAGCTCCTGATGCACCGCAACCAGATAGCCGAGTTGGACAGCCTGGCCGGCCAGAAAGGTTTGACTCTGGTGCCGCTGAAGATATATATTAAAGGGGGTATCGCCAAGCTGGAAATCGGCGTGGGCAGGGGTAAAAAGCAGTACGATAAGCGCGATGTCATTGCCCGGCGCGATACCGCGCGGGAGATAGACCGGGCCATGAAGACCGGGTCCCGCAAGGAACGTTAACAACTTAATATTTATGGGGGCGCGTGGCTTCGACAGGGAAGGGCCTACAGTACGGCAGGACGAGGCGCCATCTACCTCGTTAATCAGGTGGCAAAAATCAACTGCCAACGAAGCAGTTCCAGTAGCAGCCTAAAAGGCCGCTCGTCCAACCTTTCCTCGTCCCGGTGGGATTGGATTGGGCGACGAAATGCCGGGGTGCAACAGTCCCGATGCTGATGAGGGCTGTTTAAGATTAATCGGCTGGCCCGCTTGAACTCGGTCTGCAGAGGCTGAGCGGGCGAGATAAAAGAGCAGACTACGCCTGTAGAAGTGCTGGCAACTTTTTTCTGGACGGGGAGTTCGACCCTCCCTCGCCTCCACCAAGAAAATATAAAGCTAAAATCGTAAAGATTTTAGCTATTTTTGTATCTAAGGGGCGGGTTATCAAACCATTGAACTCCCCATACATCCATTAATTAGTCACGCAATGGCAACCCTTGTTTTTACTTGCATTAAATTTTAGGTTTACAGTGATCGTAATTTGTTGGGATTGGTTCGATTCTAAGATATTGGGTGTGTAAGTAAGATTGGTGAGAATTCCGCCGGTTCAAATCCTGCATGCCCCACCAATCATCGTAAAATAGACACCATTCAACACAGTTCCCGGACTCCTGTTTACCCGAGCTAGTAGAATGGCAGTTGAACCTTATATCCAGAGCAACCCTCAGGTCACGATGCCATCATTAAACAAATAGTATCTTCTCACCGCTAGAAGGATACTATTTTGTCAGATTCAATAATCCATTCAGCCAGTTCAGGCATCTTGGCTTCAATTGCCCCGCTGATTAACGGTTTATTCTTGTGAATTCCACAGCGTACCAGGCAGGTGCCACATACCTTAACAGGAATACCTCTGCCCATCAACTGTTGAAGTATCTCGGTAAGATTGAAATAGCCTTCGGGAGGGGTGACACCTTCCTTGGCAATATCAATGGAATCGTTCATCAGGAATATCCTGAGTTCCGCTCCCTTCTCCAATAGCTTCTCGCCAAGCCTCAGTGCATTCCAGGTTACATCTGTCCCGTCATATGGGTTGCGGTTCAACACCAGTAGTGTTTTCATGATTACACCTCACCAATAGTCTAACATATATTCAATCTTACATAATCCATTTAAAAAGTCCATCTTTAAGGAATCCCCGTGACTTCTAGCTGTTTTTATTAAGGTACACCTATATTCATGAACTTGTATTTGGTTGCTTACATCAAGGATTTGTTGAGCCGCTGTAAAGATAAAAAATCCGCTCGATCCATGAGTAATTGCTGAAGTGTAAGTTCCAGATTAACAATAGCCTACCAATATAGGTAATAATGCCGCCACAATGAAGATTTCTATGATCCCATTTTGAGATGTCCGCTGACCTTATGGTATTTTCCAATATATTCCCATTGGTTCTCCTTATATTCAATTTCTTTGAAGCCTGCTTCACGTAGAAGAGCCCTCAATTCACCCACAGGAATGCCGTGTGATTTTCCTATCCTCTCCCTGATATAAAGCTGCCCACCTTCTTTCAGTTTGAAACCCAGTACCTTGGTAATATCTGATCGTGCTGCTGGAGATATATCATGAATAACGTTGATTATCGTTACAACATCAAAAGAAGAATCCGGAATATTCAGTTCTCTTATGTCCCCGTGTAGGCAATCAACATTGCAGAAATTTTGTAGCCGCTTCTTCGCCTTGCTTATCCAGTAAAATGAAGTGTCAATACACGTTAAATGTCCGGCTTCATTAAGGAGATTAGCAAGGCATCTTGAACCGGCACCACCCCCGCAACCAAAGTCGAGTATTTTTTCATTACCTTTCAGTCCGAA
>JBFYUA010000261.1:0-10359 GCA_041300305.1 Dehalococcoidia bacterium
GCTCTTCCGATCTCCGTCGGCTACGTTGCCCGTGCGGCTGATGGCGCCGGCGTCGAAGAGCATGGCTTCAGCCAGGGAGGTCTTGCCTGAGCCGGAATGTGAGAGAAGGGCGACGTTGCGGATTCTGTCAGGTCCAGATTGCTGCATATAAATACCTCGATTCTCTTTTGAATTTTTAAAAGGCGCTCGGGCATTGTAGCAGTGTAAGCGTGCAAACGTCAAGGTTTATTGTTATAATGGTACACGTTGAAAACAGGGCCTGTTAGAGACAGGGATAGGTCATTTGTTGACATGCCCGTAGCCCTGTGCTAATATGTATTCCGTTTTCCTAATTGTACCTTAACAACTGGATAGTGGAAGGAAGGTTCTAAACTAAACTAATATGAGAGTTTGATCCTGGCTCAGGATAAACGTTTGCGGCGTGCCTGATGCATGCAAGTCGAACGCCCTGGTTTTTCGCAAGAATGGCCAGGGAGTGGCGAACGGCTGAGTAACGCGTAAGTAACCTATCCCTAAGTGGGGGATAACTTGCCGAAAGGCAGGCTAATACCGCATATTCTGGTAAGCGTTTAGCTTATCAGCAAAGCTTTTGCGCTTGGGGAGGGGCTTGCGTCTGATTAGATAGTTGGTAGGGTAATGGCCTACCAAGTCGGTGATCAGTAGCTGGTCTGAGAGGACAACCAGCCAGACGGGGACTGAGATACGGCCCTGACTCCTACGGGAGGCAGCAGCAAGGAATTTTGCGCAATGGGCGAAAGCCTGACGCAGCGACGCCGCGTGGGGGATGACGGCCTTCGGGTTGTAAACCCCTTTTCTCGAGGAAGAAATATGACGGTACTCGAGGAATAAGTCTTGGCTAACTACGTGCCAGCAGCCGCGGTAATACGTAGAAGGCGAACGTTATCCGGATTTACTGGGCGTAAAGAGGGTGTAGACGGTTCTTTAAGTCAGTTGTGAAATCTCCCGACTCAATTGGGAGACTGCAATTGATACTGGAGAGCTTGAGGGCATCAGAAGAAAGCAGAATTCACGGTGTAGCGGTGAAATGCGTAGATATCGTGAGGAATACCAGTGGCGAAGGCGGCTTTCTAGGATGCTCCTGACGTTGAGGCCCGAAAGTGTGGGGAGCGAAACGGATTAGATACCCGTGTAGTCCACACCCTAAACGTTGAATACTAGGTATAGGGGGTATCGACCCTCTCTGTGCCGAAGCTAACGCTCTAAGTATTCCGCCTGGGGACTACGGCCACAAGGCTAAAACTCAAAGGAATTGACGGGGGCCCGCACAAGCAGCGGAGCGTGTGGTTTAATTCGATGCAACGCGAAGAACCTTACCAGGGTTTGACATGCTTGAAGTAGAAACTCGAAAGAGAGACGACCTGTATCCAATCAGGAGCTTGCACAGGTGCTGCATGGCTGTCGTCAGCTCGTGCCGTGAGGTGTTAGGTTAAGTCCTGCAACGAGCGCAACCCTCGTCGCTAGTTAATTTCTCTAGCGAGACTGCCCGTATAACGCGGAGGACGGTGGGGATGACGTCAAGTCAGCATGGCCCTTACATCCTGGGCTACACACACGCTACAATGGGTGATACAATAGGTTGCAATAGAGCGATCTGGAGCCAATCCAAAAAATCATCCTCAGTTCGGATTGCAGGCTGCAACTGCCTGCATGAAGTTGGAGTTGCTAGTAAACGCAGGTCAGCACACTGCGTTGAATACGTTCTCGGGCCTTGTACACACCGCCCGTCACGTCATGGAAGTCGGTAACACCTGAAGTCGATAGGCTAACCCGCAAGGGAGGCAGTCGCCGAAGGTGGGACCGGTGACTGGGACGAAGTCGTAACAAGGTAGCCGTACGGGAACGTGCGGCTGGATCACCTCCTTTCTAGGGAGTATATTACTCCTATGGTCGTTCGATGGCAGCAATGCTATCGTACCTTTGAAATCAATTTACTTCCTTCCACTATCCAGATGTTAAGGTTTTTTATTTTCCCAAAAAAGCTATATCTTTCGCTTGACTTGGATGATACAATAAAAACGCCGGATTTATTGGGAGACGGGTGTGATGCCCTTTCTTTAGCCGGATTGGTTTTATTAAAGTGACAAATTGTATCTCCTGAAATGATTTACGAAGCAGCGAAATATAACTTCGACCCGCCTTCCCTGGTTTCCAGGGCACACAAAATTCTCATCAAGCCGGGCGCCAGCTACGGGTATCCGTACCCCTTCAGCGCCAGCCGGGAGATATTGGGCACGGTCATCGAAAAGGTCAAACAGGTGAGTGACGCCGATATCATTATCCTGGAGGGCGCCGCCAATGGTGATTCGGTCTATCCTATCTACAAATCACTGGGATATGATTTTCAGCGCGTGTTGATGCTGGATGTCAGGGACTGCATCTGGGTTGAGATTGAAAATCCCCTGCCGCATCCTTTCGCGGTCGCTACTTTCTGGGTGCCCAACGTGGTGCTTTCCTGCGATTTCCTTATCACTATCTCTTCACTGCGCACCACTGCCAACCAGGGGTTCCTGAGCATTAAGAATTTATTGAGCCTGCTGCCGGTAAACAAGTATAAAAAAGGTTCCTCGGGAGGCTGGGCGTCGCTGGATGAATTTGGCTGGGACAAGGTCTTTGCCGACCTGTATTTTACCCTGCCGTTTGACCTGGCTATCGTGGACGGCCGGAAAAAATTCAGCGCGCCGGACGATTCATTTAAGGGCAAGACTGAAAATTTCGGCAAGATATTCGAAGGGGAACCGTACGAGATAGACCGCGAGGCCTCAGCCATGCTGGGAGTGGACCAGCAATACCTGGACACCATCAGGGCAGGCAAGGCCGAACTGGATAGCTGAGCCTAAAACCTGACGTCAAACGCACCGTATTTTCCTGTGTACCCCGGCCAGGTAATATCGATTTTTTCCACGACGGCCCCGTCCGGACCGGCTTTTAAGCGGCGCAGCAACTCTTCCAGCGGGCCTTTTTCCCCTTCCGCCTCCAGTTCAACATCGCCGTTGCTCAAATTCCTGACGTAACCTTTGAGGCATAAAGACCTGGCTGCGCGCGACGCGAAGGCCCGGTAGTAGACACCCTGCACCTTTCCGTGAATCAGGGCCTTAAGGCGCGCAAACTCAGACATTTGCTTAATGTGACCGCTCTGCTGATTGTTGGATGTTGTTCCCGGGCCTTCTATTTTACTCGGGGAACTCTTCTTTCCTGCTCTTTTTCTTGATTAGCTGGACCTCTGCAACCGGTTCGAATATGGTAGGGGCAATGATCTTTTTGCCGTCCTTCTTGGATTTCTTCTGCTCCCGCTTGCCTTTATCTTTGGAACCCATAACAATTCTCCTTGAGTCATATTACGCGCTCACTAAAGTTTAGCAAATAGGGGACAATCAAGTAAAGATGGTTTTCCTTGACTTTCAGCTATGCCCCATATATAATTCCTGTTCGTCGTCTGATTTGAGCTAAACGATTTGATGTTTTGTTGCCCGAGTGGCGCAATGGAAGCGCAACCGACTTGTAATCGGTAGGTTAGCGGGTTCGACTCCCCTCTCGGGCTTAGATCTGATGGCGGGTTTGGAGGGATGCCGGAGCGGCCAATCGGAGCAGACTGTAAATCTGCCGCCCTAAGGGCTACGTAGGTTCGAATCCTACTCCCTCCACCACTATAACTATTATTAAATTTTGTAGATTTAAAATAGTTTATAGTATAATTTGTAGTCGCATCTCCGTGATGTGATAGATAATTTTACGGCAATTTGCCCACATAGCTCAGTTGGTAGAGCACGTTCTTGGTAAGAACGGGGTCATCAGTTCGAATCTGATTGTGGGCTCAGAAATGAAGGAGGTTTAGCTACATGGCAAAAAAAATGTTTGATCGCAAGAAACCGCATGCAAATGTGGGTACCATAGGTCATGTTGATCATGGTAAGACAACGTTAACCGCGGCCATCACCCTGGTTTTATCCAAACAGGGAATCGGGGATGTCGCTTACAGGCCGTTCGACAGCATCGATAATGCCCCCGAAGAGAAAGCGCGCGGCGTGACGATTGCTATCGCCCATATCGAATATGAAACTAAGAAAAGGCATTATGCCCACGTGGACTGCCCCGGCCATGCCGACTATATCAAAAATATGATCACCGGCGCCGCTCAGATGGATGGCGCCATACTGGTGGTCAGCGCCCCGGACGGTCCGATGCCGCAGACCAGGGAACACATCCTGCTGGCCCGTCAGGTGGAAGTGCCCGCCATGGTGGTGGCCCTGAATAAAGTGGATGCCATGGAAGACGAGGAGTTGCTCGAATTGGTTGAGATGGAGCTCAGGGACCTGCTCACCAAGTACAACTTCCCGGGAGATAAGATACCTATCGTCCGTGTCAGCGCACTGAAAGCACTGGAGTGCGGCTGCGGCAAGCCCGAGTGTAAGTGGTGCAGCGGTATCTTGAAGCTGATGGACGCCGTAGATGATTACATTCCCCAGCCTGTGCGCGCGGTTGATAAGCCTTTCCTGATGCCGATTGAAGACGTATTTGGCATTAAGGGGCGCGGCACGGTAGTAACCGGCAGGGTCGAGAGGGGTGTGGTCAAGATAGGTGAGGAAGTCGAAATCGTAGGCATAAAAGATACGCGCAAAACAGTTGTCACCGGCGTCGAAATGTTCCACAAGCAGCTTGAGACCGGCGAGGCCGGCGATGCTGTTGGCTGCCTTGTCAGGGGCGTTGAGCGCGAAGATGTCGAAAGGGGCCAGGTGCTGGCCAAGCCCGGTACCATTAAGCCCCAGACACACTTCGAAGGTGAAGTTTATGTTCTGACCAAGGAAGAGGGCGGCAGGCATACGCCGTTTTTCAGCGGCTATAAACCGCAGTTCTTCATCAGGACGCTGGACGTTACCGGCCAGACAGAATTGCCCGAGGGTGTGGAGATGGTCATGCCCGGCGACAATATTAAAATGAATATCAAGTTGATTTATCCTGTGGCCCTCGAACAGGGCATGCATTTTGCCATCCGTGAAGGCGGCAGGACTGTAGCATCAGGCGTAATCACCAAGATGATTGGGTAACATATGGCTAAAAAAGGCGATGCAAGAGGTGTGATTTATATGGCGTGTACGGCATGCCAGGAGAGGAATTACACCTCGCAAAAAAACAAGAAAAATGACACTCAACGGCTGGAACTGAAGAAATTTTGTCCCCGTTGCCGCAGTCATCAGGTGCACAAGGAGACCAAGTAACAAGGTGGCTAATAAAGAGCAGGCAAGCGTACTACCTCCTAAGAAAAGCGAAGAGAAGGCGGTCCTGGACAAGAAAAGTCAGACGGTAGCGGCAAAGGTCAAGAAGCCGCAGGCTTCTGTCGCGCCGTCTAAAAAGCGCAGGTTCACTTTTTTTGCTGACATAGTCGGCGAACTAAAGAAGGTCGTCTGGCCGACCAGGCAGGAGACGACTCGCCTGACGCTGATTGTCATCGGCCTGTGCCTTCTTATGGGCGTGATACTGGGAGCGGTTGACTATGGTTTTTCGGAACTTGTTGCCAAAGTGTTTTTAGGTGGCAAGTAAAGTGGCCGTTGACGTCAATGCCCGCTGGTATATCATACATACCTACGTGGGTCATGAGGACAAGGTCAAGAATAAACTGGAGCAGCGCATCAAGTCCATGGATGCGGGTACCAGGATCCTCAGGGTAGAAATACCTAAAGAGAACGAGATCGAGATACGCTCCGGCCAGCGGAGGACCGTTGAAAAGAAAATGTTCCCGGGCTACCTGATGGTCCAGATGGCCATGGACCATGAGAGCTGGAAGGTTGTCAGGGAGACGCCCGGCGTGACCGGTTTTGTGGGTGACGGCAAGGAGGCTACTCCTCTTGAGGACCACGAGGCTGACAGGATCCTCAAGCAGAAAGAAGAGGGGGTCGCCCAGCTGAAAATCAGGTTCAAAAAAGGCGAGAACGTCAGGGTAGTCGATGGCCCGTTCACGGATTTTATCGGCACGGTCGATGAGATAAATATGGGTAAAGGCAAGGTCAAGGTAATGCTGACACTGTTCGGCAGGGAGACTTCAGTGGAACTGGATTTCCTGCAAGTGGAGAAACTATAGAATGGCAAAAAAAGTTAAAGCGATAGTAAAGTTACAGATCCAGGCGGGAAAAGCCACGCCGGCGCCGCCGGTAGGCCCGGCACTGGGCCAGCACGGCGTCAATATCATGGGGTTTTGCAAGGACTATAACGACCGCACCAAGTCTCTCGAAGGGTCGATTATCCCTGTGGAAATTACTGTATTTGAGGACAGGACTTTCACGTTCATAACCAAGACCCCTCCCGCCTCGGATTTATTGAAAAAGGCTCTGGGCCTTGAAAAGGGCAGCGGGACCACCGGCACGCTGGTGGCGGGCAATATATCCAAAGCCAAGATTAACGAGATCGCCAAAGTCAAGCAAAAGGACTTGAATGCCCTCAATCTTGAGGGAGCGGTCCGTATCATTGAGGGAACCGCCCGGAGTATGGGCATTAAAGTGGAGTAATTACATGACTGCCAGAGGTAAAAAATACGAAGAGGCATCCAAGCTGGTCGAAGGACGAAAATTATACGACCCCAAAGAGGCCATTGGCATTGCCAAAAAGGCGAGTTTCGCAAAATTCGATGAAACGGTTGAACTGCACCTGAAAATGGGTGTGGATCCCCGTGCTGCCGACCAGCAGGTGAGGGGAACGGCGCTGATGCCCCATGGGCTTGGCAAACAGGTCAGGGTAGTTGTATTCGCACAGGGCGAGGGCGCAAGGCTGGCCTCCGATGCTAAAGCGGAATATGTCGGCGCCGACGACCTGGTGAAGAAAATCGAGGACGGCTGGCTGGATTTCGATGTGAGCATCGCCACTCCTGACATGATGGGCAAAGTCAGCAAGCTCGGTAAGATACTGGGTCGGCGAGGGTTGATGCCGAATCCTAAAGCCGGGACTGTTGTCCCTCCTGCAGACTTGCCCCGCGCAATCAACGAGGTGCGTAAAGGCCGCGTGGAATTCCGCCTGGACAGGACGGCGATTATCCATGTCCCGATCGGCAAGAAAAGTTTTGAAGCAGAAAAGCTTTACGAGAACCTTATGTCGGTAATTGAAGCTATTACCCGGGCCCGCCCCAGCGGGGCAAAAGGGCAGTATATCAAGACCGCGTCGATTTCTACTTCCATGGGGCCGGGATTAAGGCTTGATATAAAAGCCATGACTGAATTGGCTGTCAGCGCATAAAAAAATTAAATAGCATTCGCCGTTGAAAGCGGGCGCCGCAAGGCTTAATCAGATACCCGCCGAGGTCACTGAAGCTGCGTAAAAAGCAGTTTAATTAGTCCTCGTGCAACGGCGCGAGGACAATTTATTATTGGGAGCATTGATATGATAAGAAAACAGAAAGAGGCCATTATCAATGAGCTTGCCGAGGACCTGGGCAAGTGTGTGGTTGCCATTACCACTGATTACCGCGGCATGACCGCCAAAGAGATGGTGCAACTGCGCAGGCTGTTGCATGCGCAGGGCGTGGAATATAAAGTGGTGAAGAATACCCTTATGCATTTAGCGGCCGAAAAAGCAGGCGCTAAAGGCCTTGACCAGTTCCTGGTCGGCCCGATGGCCATCGCTATGAGTTATGACGACGTGGTCAAACCCGCAAAAATCCTGGCCGACCATATCAAGGCGGCTAATTCCGTTTTGAAAATTAAGGGAGGCATCCTGGGAGATAAAGTGCTGACCATTGCGGACGTGGTCAGGCTTGCCGCCATACCGTCTAAGGAGATACTGATAAGCCAGCTTTTGGGCAGAATGAAATCACCCATCTCCTCTCTGCATTTCGTGCTCAGTTCACCACTGCGTGGACTGATGGTGGTGCTGCAGGCCAGGGCGAAACAGTTGGAAGCGGCATAATCCGGGCTGTAAATTTGTAATTAACCTATAGATAAAGAATTTGAATAACAGGAGGACACTATAATGACAAAAGATGAGATCGTGACGATGATAAAGGGCATGACCGTTTTGGAGCTTTCCGAGCTGGTCAAGGCACTCGAAGACGAGTTCGGCGTGAGCGCCGCCATGCCCATGGCTGTTACTGCCGGCCCGGCTGCCGGTGGCGCTGCCGCCGCTGCTGAAGAGCAGACTGAATTTACGGTCATTCTGAAAGAGTTCGGCGAGAACAAGATCGCGGTCATCAAAGCCGTGCGCGAAGTGACGACACTGGGATTGAAAGAGGCCAAGGACCTGGTTGAGGGCGCTCCCAAGCCGATCAAAGAAGGCGTGAATAAGGAAGAGGCCGCGACTATCAAAAAGAAGCTCGAAGAATCAGGCGCCAAAGTAGAAGTAAAATAGTTCAGGCAATCCGCTAACTTGAGTTCACCGGTTTTCTCCACGGGATGAGAGGACCGGTGAGCTTTTGTTGTTTGTTTACGGTACTGATATTCTGTAACTGGAAATAATATGTGAGGAGCGCGTGATGGAAGAGTATAAAAACAGGAAAGTACTGGCTACGGTCATATCTCAGAAAGGCACCTGTGTGGCAGGCCATAGCACCGGCGATGAATTTGTAATATCTGATATGTGTACGCCTAATATGTGCGCCTGGGCTTTTTATTCTTTATTTCCCTTTGCGCAGGTGTTAATGTCCGGGGGCGCCTTCCCCTGGGAAAAAGATGCGGATAAATGTACGGTTGCCTGTCCCGACCCGGGCAGCCCCGTGGTTTTTGAACTCAGCCGCAAGCAATGATTGAATTATCTTGTTATTTTGACGGCTTGTATTTATAATTTAATCGAGTAAATATTTTGCAGGAGGTGAAGTATGTCCGGGATGTATATAGCCTATGCCGATAAGCTGCTGAACTTCACGGAGCAGCACGCCACGGAGATATCCAAACAGTGGGTAAAAGCGTTGCAGTCAAATCCCAGGACGGCGTCCTACCGCAAAGTCAGGGAATTTAAACTGGTCAACCAGGGCGAGTCTTTTTATAAGACCCTGAAAAAGTTATACTTCGAAAAACAGGGTTACGAAATGGCTACCGTTTATTTCTCCAATTTTGCGCAGGAACAATTCTACGAAAATATTCCCCTGGACGAAGCCATCTACGCCTTGATGATGTTGAGAAGGCAGATGTGGCTTTTCGCTGAATTCCAGGTGCTGTTCACCTCTGCGCTTGACCAGTACCAGGCCTCGGACAGCATCAACCGTACGGTGCTTTTGACCGATTACGGGATACTTGCCATAGTGAACAAGTACCGCGACCTCAAGAAATAAACCAGAGTTTGCCCCTCAATAGCCAGAGTGCAAAAGGCCGGATAACTATCCGGCCTTTTGTGTTACTAATTGATGTTTCTTTGCCTGTATTGCAGTGCTTCAGCCAGGTGGTTGGTCTTGATCAACACGGATTTATCAAGGTCTGCCACGGTGCGCGCCAGCTTCAGTGTGCGGTGAAAGGCGCGGGCAGTGAAGTGCAGCTGTTTCATGGCTGTCTTTAGCAGGGACTGCGCTGCCGCGTCTATGCCGCAAAACTGCTTGACTTCAGATGCCGTCATGTCCGCGTTACTGGTTAAATCCGTCCCCTTGAAACGGCCAAGCTGAAGCTCCCTAGCATTTTGCACACGTTGCCGGACCTTTGCCGACTGTTCCGATAGCCTGTCGTCCATCAGCTTCTCATAATCTATGCGCGGTATGTCAATGAATATATCGATGCGGTCCATCAGGGGTCCGCTGATCTTTTTTTGATAGCGGGTGACAACGGTAGATGAACACTTGCATTCTTTTACGGGGTCGCCGTAATATCCGCAGGGGCAGGGATTCATCGCAGCCACCAGGATGAAATTGGCCGGGAAGGTCAGGCTGCCCTCCGCCCGGCTGATGGTAACTACCTTGTCTTCCATAGGCTGGCGCAGCGATTCAAGCGCCATGTGGTTAAATTCGGGGAACTCATCTAAAAATAGCACTCCCCGGTGGCTGAGGCTTATTTCGCCGGGATGCGGTATACGCCCGCCTCCTACCAGGCCGGCGTGCGAGGTGGAATAGTGCGGTGAACGGAAGGGGCGCTGCGCTATCAGCGGCAGGTCCTTGGAGATAAGGCCGCTGACACTGTATATCTTGGTGACCTCAATAGCCTCGGGCAGGGTCAGGGCAGGCATAATTGCCGCCATGGCCCTGGCCAGCATGGTCTTGCCGCTGCCGGGAGGCCCAACCATCAGGACATTATGGCCGCCCGCGGCCGCTACCTCCAGCGCCCTTTTGGCGTGTTCCTGCCCCTTGATGTGGGACAAATCATTTTGCTGGTCCTGCCGGCAGGCGTTCTGCCAGCTTACACCGCCTGTATAGCGGGGGATATCCGACTCACCCCGGAAAAA
>JBFYUA010000262.1:0-20157 GCA_041300305.1 Dehalococcoidia bacterium
GGCCGGCAGGGCGACCCGGGCTCCTCGCAATTTTTCGTCTCGCTGGAGGACGATATCGTCAAGCGCTTCGGCGGAGACCGCGTGAAAGGTGTGATGGAATGGGCGGGCATGGATGAAAACACCTCCATTGAGCATCCCATGATTAGCAAAGCCATCGAAAATTCGCAGGTCAAGGTGGAGGCCTATCATTTTGATATTCGCAAGCATTTAGTTGATTACGATAATGTGGTCAACAGGCACCGTGAAGTCATCTACGGTGAACGCGACAAGATACTCATGGGGGCGGACCTGAAGGCCAATATCCTGGATATGGTCGGGAAGCAGTTTGAGCAGATAGTACAGGACCATAGCCAAGGCTATGAGGAAACTGATATGGAAGGCCTCTTGCAGGAAGTGGCGCAGATATTGCCGCTGCCGGAAAATATCAAGGACATGCAGCTTGATAAACTGGGAAAGAAGCAGTTGACCGAAAGGCTGGTGGATTACAGCAGCCAGGTGTACGGAATGAGGGAAAAAGAACAGGGTGCTGAGCAGATGAGGCTTCTGGAGCGCCTCGTTATGCTCAGGGTCATCGATGATCACTGGAAAGAGCACCTGACTGCCATGGACCACCTGCGCCAGAGCGTGGGCCTTGAGTCGGTGAGGCAGATAGATCCCCTGGTGGTCTACAAGAAAAAAGGCGGCGCCTATTTTGACAGCCTGATGGCGGATATCCAGCACAACATTGTCCACACTATCTACAAGGTAAATATCGAGAAACGTGAGGCCCCGGCGCACCGGCCTTCCCCGCTACCCGGCCAAAAGGCAGGCCGCAACGACCCCTGCCCCTGCGGGTCCGGCAAGAAGTACAAGCACTGCCACGGAAAGTGATTCTCTCGTCGTCATTTCGATCTTATCGCGGGGAAAACCAAGCTGTAGGTATTCAAGTTACCGGGTTAATCTACTTTTTTTCCTTTTGTTTGGCTATATCCTCTTCCTGCAGCAGGCGGCGCATCACCTTGCCGACCATGGATTTAGGTAAATCAGCCCTGAACTCCACATGTTTGGGCACTTTATACGCCGTTAGCCGCTCCCTGCAGAATGTCTGTATCTCCTGGGGTGTGGCAGACTGGCCGGGCTTCAGCACTATCCACGCTTTGACCGCTTCCCCCTGCAGGTCATCGCGCACGCCGGCGACGCTGACCTCAAGCACTGCCGGGTGCTTAGTGATTACCTCTTCTATTTCGCCGGGGTAGACCTGGTGACCGCTGGGCTTGATCAGTTCCTTCTTGCGGGACGTGATAAAGAGATACCCGTCCTCGTCAAGGTGGCCGATATCCCCTGTATACTGCCACTCTCCGCGGAATATCTCGGAGGTGGCTTCGGGCCGCTGCCAGTAACCCTGCATGAGGTGCGGGGCCTTTACGATGATTTCGCCGTCCTCACCCGTTTTTAGGTCCTGCGTGCCCGTGTCGATATCGACGATCTTCATGGCCACGTCGGGTGTGGGCATGCCGACTGAGCCCTCCTTCCACTTACCCACCACGGGACCCATGACCAGTATGCCCGATTCCGTCAGCCCGTAGGCTTCAACGATCCTGCCGCCGGTCAGGGCCTCCCAGCTTTTCTTGGTCTCGACCAACAGCGGCGCAGCGGCCGTGATACACATTTTCAGATTGCTAAAATTTATCTTGCCGGACTTGACATCGGGATGGTTCATAAGTGCGATGAAGAGGGTGGCAACCCCCGGGAAAAAGGTTGGCTGGGTTTTTTTAAAGGTGGTCAGCAGGTCCTTGATATCGCGGGGGTTGGGTATCAACACTATCGGCACGGGTGGGGTTACGATGGTCGAAATCAGTATCCAGTTTCCTGCGCCGTGGAATATGGGCATCAGCAGAACGGCTTTATCAACCCATCCCTTCAGTATCGGCGAGCACCAGGCGCGGATTTGCATGGCGTTCATAACGATGCCGCGATGTGAGTGCATAACTCCCTTGGGTGCGCCGGTTGTGCCCCCGCTGAAAAGGATGAGGGCAGTATCCTGGGGGCCAACCATAACAGGGGGAAGTGGCGCCCCGGAATATTTACGCAGGATATCCTGAAACCGGAGGTCACCCGGCTGCAGGTCGATCCTGTGTCCCTGCTTTTTTTCCATTAAAAGAGTGAACATGGTGCGCATGAAGGGGCTCAGGTATTCCTTGATAGAGGTGGCTATGACTGTCTTCACAGTCGTTTGCGGTTGAACCTTTTTAACCTGGCTGTAGAAGGGCGTCAGTACTATTACGGTCTCGGCTCCGCAGTCCTTGAGGGCATGGACCAGCTCCTCCCCGGAGTACAGCGGGTTGACCTGTGCGGCGATGCCGCCCGCCCTCCATACGGCAAATTGGCTTATGATTATCTGGGGACAGTTGGGCATCATCAGCGCGACGCGGTCGCCCTTTTTTACGCCCAAACCGGCCAATGCCCTGGCCAGCAAGTCAACATATTCAACAAAACGGCTATAAGAAATCGTATTGCCTTTAAACCATATCATGGTTTTATCGGGCCCCCGGACTGCATTTTCTTTGATAACGTCCAGCAGGGTGATGTCAGGATAGGGTTCAAGTGTATGGGGGACACCGTTGTCATAGTTGTTTAACCAGGGATATTCAGCCACTACGGACCTCCTCATCGCATAATTTAACCGGGCAGGCTTGCTGCGGCACCGATTATAGCATGAACAGATGGATGCGTTCACGTGGTAGAATAATCCCGATGAAAAACGTGGACATCGCCGCTGTTTTCGAGAGTATCGCCGGCCTGCTCGAACTCAAAGGGGATAATAAGTTCAAGATAAGGGCCTATGCGCGCGCGGCCGTGATAATCCGACACCTGCCGGAAGAGATGGACATGATGCATGAAGAAGGCAAGGATTTCAAAGATGTGGCCGGCATCGGCGATGCCATAGCCGCCAAATCGATGGAGCTTATCACCACCGGCCGCCTGAGGTTTTACGAAGAACTCAAGGCGCAGTTGCCGGACGGCATCATCAGCCTCATGGATATCCCGGGCATCGGTCCCAGGACTGCTTACCGGGTCGCGACTGAACTGGGTATTGGTACGGTTGAACAGCTTGAGGCGGCTATAAGCGATGGGAGGTTGGCGGGGCTCGAACGGATGGGGGAGAAGACAGCTGCCAATATACTACATGCCATTGAAGTATTCAGGCGCAAGGACAGGCGCATACCGCTGGGCGAAGCGCTGCCCGTGGTTGAGGAAGTGTTAGCCGCTCTGCGCGTTGTGCCCGGTGTGCGCAACCTCACACCGGCAGGCAGCCTGCGCCGTTTCAGGGAAACCGTTGGCGATATCGACCTGATGGGCACTGCCGATGACCCCGAATCCGTTATCAATGCCTTCGCCGCTCTTCCTCAGGTCCGGGAAGTGCTGTCGAAGGGTCCCACCAAGGCCGGCGTTATACTGCACAGTGGCCTGCAGGTGGACCTGCGCATCGTGGCCCACCAGAATTTCGGTTCACTTCTGCAGCATTTCACCGGCAGTAAGGAGCATAATGTGGCGCTGCGAGCCAGGTCGCAGAAACAGGGCTTGAGCCTGAGCGAGTATGGTATCACCGACATTAACACCGGCAGCATAGCCAAATTTGCTGATGAAGAATCTTTCTACGGCTACCTGGGCCTGCAATACATCCCTCCTGAATTACGTGAAGATATGGGCGAGATAGCCCTGGCGGAGAGAAATGCCCTGCCCGCCCTTATAGAACTCCAGGATATCAGGGGAGACCTCCACGCCCACAGCACTGGTAGCGATGGTATCGATAATATCGAAGCTATTGCGGCGGCGGCAGCAGCGCTGGGTTATGAATACCTGGCCATCACCGACCATTCCAGCGGGCGCAATATTGTCAAAGGTAAAAAAATGGAGCGCGTTGAGAAGCAGACAAACGAGATTAACCGCCTTAACCGGTCATCGATCGGCCTGTATTTATTAAACGGTGTGGAAGTAGACATAAGAGCCGACGGCAGCCTTGATCTGCCCGATGATGTGCTGGCGGGGTTGGATATCGTGGTTGCGTCTGTGCATTCCTCGTTCCTGCAGAGCAGGGAAGTGATGACCCGGCGGATAATAGGCGCTATCGAGAATCCCAATGTGGACATCATAGCGCATCCTACCTGCCGCAAAATCGGGGAGCGCGAACCGGTGGACGTTGACCTGGAAGCTGTTTTCAGCACTGCGGCGAGATATGGCAAGATGCTGGAGATAAACGCCATTCCGGACCGTTTGGACCTCAAGGACCTGGACGCTCACCGTGCGCGTGAACTTGGGGTCATGCTGGCTATCAACACGGATGCGCATGCGGCCTCTCACCTTGGTTTTATGAAATTCGGCATAGGCCTGGCCCGCCGCGCCTGGTGCCGGCCCGAAGATATATTTAATACAAGGCCGCTTAAAAAAGTGCTCGAATATTTGAGAAAAAGATGACAGGTGATTCCGAGAACGTAAAACAGGGAACTGCAGCCGCGGCCGACGCCCGGGCCGTCATCCATCTGAAAGCCGAAATAAAGGCAGGTAAAGGATGGTATCCCGCCCTGCTGGAGGCCATCAGGATATGGCGCAGCCCCGAAGAGCAGTACAACGGTGAGCGCTACCTCTACCTGGTAGGCGGGCAGGCTTTCGATTGGCTGCGCCTGGCAGAGAGGCTATGTGATGAGATAAAGGACATGGTGCCCGAAGATGAACTTACCGGCCTGTTATTCTTCGACCGTCCGCCTGTCAAACTCACCGAAGCGGAATTCAAGCAGGCCCTGGGGCCGTCCAAGTACCGCGCTTACTTGAATTTTCTTTATGGTGTACTGGTTGAGCAGGCACTGCTGCTGGCCGGCATCTACGAGGTAAGGAAGGCCAGCATCGTCCCGTTAAATCCCGAAGAGGAGACGGCCAGGGCTTACCGCAGGGTTTACCATGCTGAACTGGCTGAACTGCTGGATGCCTTCCAGAAAGAGATGAAATACCCTCATCGCGTATCACTGACTTTAACGGAGACGAAAGAATTCACCTACTGGCTGTTCCAGTACCGGGTCAAGACCGGCGAGAAGTCCAGGATTGCCAGTGATACCAAGAAGGCCCTGGCCCTGATATACCGCAAGATGTCCGGCCGCAGCGTCTAATCGAGCTGCTTGAGCTCGGTTTTCATGCGGGCAACCTTATCCTGGTATTCGTTCAGACGGCTCTTTTCTTTATCGATTACCGCGGGTGGCGCCTTGGAGGTGAACTGGCTGTCGGCCAGGCGCCCGCTAAGGCGGTTTATCTCGCGCTCCAATACATCCATTTCTTTGGACAGGCGTGCCTTCTCGGCTTCGGCGTCCACCATGCCGGCCAGCGGGATTACCACATCGGCGTCCTTCAGCACGTAAACCATGGCCTTTTCGGCGTTGGCCGGGCGCTGCCCGCGCGGCAGAATGCTCAGCGGCCTGGTCCTTGCCAGGCTTTCGATAACGGCGCTCTTGCCTTTCAGGGCAGCCTGCAGGCTGCCGGCATAGACGCTTGATTCTACCCACTTGCCCATCTCCACCTTGTATTCGGCGCGGGCGTTGCGGATGGTGCGCACGATCTCCATCACCGTTTCCATGACCTGCTCGGCCTGCGGGTCAAGCAGCTTTTCTTTTGGCCGGGGGTATGGCGCAATTATCAGGGCGGGGTCTTTGAGCGTTTCCCGGGGCAGGCGTTCCTTCAGGTTCTGCCAGAGTTCCTCGGTGATGAAGGGCATGAAAGGGTGCAGCAGGCGCAGGGACGTTTCCAATACAAAGGCCAGTACCGGCATAGGCGTATTGGACTTGCCCAGCCTTTGCTTGGATATCTC
This sequence comes from Dehalococcoidia bacterium, assembly GCA_041300305.1. GTDB lineage: Bacteria > Chloroflexota > Dehalococcoidia > GIF9 > UBA5629 > CAIMUM01. Next base: position 5,834 of record JBFYUA010000262.1, read on the forward strand.
TATATACCAGTCGCAGAATTCTCCCCACAGGAAGTCATGTATCTCTTTTTCAGCCTCGCCGAACTGGAAGCCCTTCATCATGACATCGACTTCCCCTACCAGGCGGTTGAGACGGGAGATTATCCAGCGGTCCTCGGTCTCCTCCAGCTTTTTCAGTCCGCAATCTATGAAGGCCTGTGCCGTGATGGGTTCCGCCTCCAGCGCTTTAAGCACGAAACGTCCGGCGTTCCAGAGCTTGTTGGCGAAATTGCGTCCCGCCTCCAGGCGGTGCTGCCCCATATTCAGGTCGTTGCCGGGCGCCGTGCCCGTTGTGAGGGCGAAGCGCAGGGCATCGCAGCCGTACTGGTCGATGGCGGTCAGGGGGTTGAGCACGTTGCCCTTCATCTTGCTCATCTTCTCGCCCTTCTCGTCGCGTATCAATCCGTGCAGGTAAACAGTGCGGAAGGGCACGTCCCCGGCGTCCTCGATGCCCATCATTATCATGCGGGCCACCCAGAAGAAGAGTATATCGTAGCCGGTCTCCATGACCGAGGTCGGATAGAAATACTTGAGGTCCTCCGTCCGGTCGGGCCAGCCCAGCGTGGAATGCGGCCAGAGGCCGGAGCTGAACCAGGTGTCCAGCACGTCGGGGTCCTGTTCAAGGTCAGTGCTGCCGCATTTGCCGCATTTGGTGGGGGTCCCGGCAGACACGGTCATTTCGCCGCATTTCCCGCAGTACCAGACCGGTATGCGGTGGCCCCACCAGAGCTGGCGGCTGATGCACCAGTCACGGATATTTTCCATCCAGTTAAGGTAGATTTTAGTAAAGCGCTCCGGGATTATCTGTATGCGCCCGTCCCTGGCTGCCTCGATGGCAGGCGCAGCCAGCGGCGCGATTTTGACGAACCACTGCCTGCTGACCTCGGGTTCAATGACGGTCGAACAGCGGAAACAGTGGGGTATGGCGTGCGAGTACGGCTCGATCTTCTCCATCAGCCCGGCCTTCTCGAAATCCTCCACTATTTTCTTGCGCGCTTCGAACCTGTCCAGGCCAACGTAGGGACCGGCGTTATCATTCATGCTGGCGTCCGGGTTGAGGATGTGTATGACCGGCAGGTTGTGCCGTTCCGATATCTCGAAGTCCACCGGGTCGTGGGCCGGTGTGACCTTGACCATACCTGTGCCGAAGGCCCTGTCGATGGCCCCGTCGGCTATGATGGGGATTTCCCTTTTGATAACGGGAAGAATGACTTTTTTCCCGATGAGGCCGGAGTAACGCTCATCTTCGGGGTTGACGGCCACTGCCGCGTCTCCCAGGTAGGTTTCCGGGCGGGTGGTGGCCACGGTTATGTGGCCGCTGCCGTCCGCGTAGGGATACTTCATGTGCCACATACTGCCGTTGAGGTCCTTGCTCTGCACCTCGAGGTCGGAGAGCGCCGTCCGGCACCTTGGGCACCAGTTGATGATACGTTCGCCGCGATAGATCAGCCCCTTGTCATAAAGGCGGACGAAAGCCGTCTTGACCGCTTTGACCGGGCCGTCATCGAGGGTAAAACGTTCGCGCGACCAATCGCAGGAGGCGCCCAGGCGCTCGTGTTGGTGCGTGATCGCTCTGCGTGACTTGTTGGCCCAGGCCCAGGTGCGCTCCTCGAATTTTTCCCTGCCTATCTGGTGGCGGTCGAGGCCCTCCCTGGCCAATTCTTTCTCCACTACCACCTGTGTGGCGATGCCGGCATGGTCGACGCCCGGCAGCCACAGCGATGGTTCGCCCAGCATGCGGTGCCAGCGCGTCATGATATCCTCCAGCGCGGCCGTCAGCGCGTGGCCTACGTGTAGTTCACCGGTCACGTTGGGTGGGGGCATGATGATGGTAAAGGGCTTCTTATTGGGATCGATCTTAGGCTTGAAGTAGCCGCCCTCCATCCAGGATTTGTAGATCCTTTCTTCGACCTGCTTGGGTTCATAGACTTTAGGTATGTCAGGCATGTTTAACTCCGTGTTTTATTAAATATCCTCTTCAGGTTTAGACGGCTGGAATATCACGCCGGCAGGCGACTGCCTTTTCAATAGCCGTAAGGGCACTCACCCGATAGCATGGTCATTTTAGTCAAGCTTTCGGTATTCCCAAATCTGTACAGATTTTCTCACAGTAAATTCGCTGATTTCACGATGAAGGGGCACTGCCGATGTTCTCAGGTTATTAGTATCGAAATAAATGCTATGTTTTGTACCTTCACGGAGCAATCCGCAGCCATATTCTTTGAGACGTTTGAGAAGAGCCTTCCGTTTCATCTCCGGAATTATATCTCTACTACGATTGGTTCCCTGATAATTTTTCCAGTCGTTACATGCCCCGCCGAAAGTTCCCTGTTCGCTTCAATAATAAGAGTGATAGCCTCTTTAAGATTCGCCCTGACTTCTTTTATAGTACGGCCCTGAGTATTGGCACCCGGTAACTCTTCAACATAGCCAACATACCATTTATCGTGTTTTTCAATGACCGCGGTATATTCACGTATCATGTCAAATTCCTCATTTAAGTTTAGCACTTAATCTATCTAATATCTTGTCCGCTACCTCTCCCTTGGGCAGCAGGGGAAGTTCCTCGGCTTTGCCTTTGCTGTCGATGATGGTGACGCGGTTGGTCTCGGTTCCGAAGCCGCAGTCTTTCTCTGTGATGTCGTTGGCAACGATTAAATCCAGCCCTTTTCTTTTCACCTTATCCAGGGCATTGGCGACCACGTCGTGACTCTCGGCGGCGAAGCCGACGCGGATGAAACCGCCCTTGACCTGGGCCAGTATATCGGGCGTTTTTTCCAGTTCGAGGGTGAGGTCGCACAGGTCGGCTCGTTTTATCTTCTTGCCGGCAGCCTTGATGGGACGGAAGTCGGCAACGGCAGCCGCCATAACGAGCGCATCGGCCCCTTTAACTGCCGATTGCACGGCTTTGAGCATCTCCTCAGCGGTATTGACATCAATTACTTTGATGCCGGGTGGATTGGGCAGCGCGGTCGGCGCGCTGATGAGGGTAACCTGCGCGCCGCGGTTGCGCGCGGCCTCGGCAATGGCGTAGCCCATCTTTCCCGAGGAGCGGTTGGTCAGGCAGCGCACTGGGTCCACTGGCTCCTGCGTTCCCCCGGCGGTAACCACGATGTTTTTACCCGCCAGGTCGCCGTTCCTGCCCAGCACCTGCAGCGTGATGCCGTAAATCTCATCCAGCCCGGTGAGGCGCCCCAGTCCCAGCTTGCCCGAGGCCAACCGTCCGTGAGCAGGGCCGGCAAAGGTAAACCCGCGCTTTATCAGTTTTGCTGCATTCTCCTGCGTAACACTATTGGCCCACATATTGTCGTTCATGGCAGGCGCGATGACCACCGGCGCCCTGGTGGCAAGTACTGTGCAGGACAGCATATCATCAGCCATCCCGCAGGCGATTTTGGCGATGATGTTGGCCGTAGCGGGGGCTATTAATACTATATCGGCGGCCTCGGCCAGCGCCACATGCTCCACGCTGAATTCCGAGTCGATGTCCCACATAGTTGTGACCACCGGGCGCCCCGTGATATTGCGGAAGGTGAGGGGAGAGATGAATTTTTGCGCCGATCCGGTCATAATGACATCGACGCGGAAGCCGTTTCCGGTAAAGCGGCTGGCCATATCAGCGGCCTTGTAGGCGGCTATGCTGCCTGTCACGCCCAGTATAATGGTCTTATTTTTCGTAGCCACGTTCTATTTCTCCGGGCGCAACTGAAGCAACGCCCCGGCGGTTCAGTCCCTGTTCATATTATATATCAGGCGCAGCCCGATCAAAGTTAAATCCGAATTTACTATATCAATCGACCTGGTTGCCCGGGTCGTGAGGGCGGCGAAACCCCCGGTTGCTACCACCCTAGCCTTCTCATCTAATTCGGCCTGTATGCGGGATACCAACCCCTCGATCAGCCCGATATAGCCGAAAACTATGCCGGACTGCATGGCAGCCACTGTATTTCTGCCGATGGCTTTCTTGGGCAGCGCCAGTTCTATCCTGGGCAGTACCGCGGTGCGGGTGAAGAGCGCTTCCGTGGCGATGGCTATGCCGGGCGCGATGGCCCCGCCGATATAGCGGCCGTCCTTGGAGACGACATCAAAGGTGGTCGCCGTGCCCAGGTCTATGACGATTACCGGCCCGCCGTAAAGCTGGTGGGCCGCGACGGCATTGACGATGCGGTCCGGGCCGACCTCGCGAGGGTTATCCATATCGATCCGCACGCCGGTCTTGACGCCTGCTTCCACGATCAAGGGCGCTTTTTTAAGGAAGCGCTTGCAAACCTCTTCGAATATGATCAGCAGGGGAGGCACCACGCTGCAGGTGACAACGTCCTTTAACTTTGCGGCCGAAACGCCTTGCCGTTCCATCAGCGAGAGCATCAGGTGGGCGTATTCATCGGGCGTGCGGTGGATGGCGGTGGACACCCGCCACGTAGCCTTGATTTTGTCGCCGTCGAAAACACCGAAGGTAACATTGGTGTTGCCTATGTCAATGGCTAACAGCATAGTATCTCATTATTGCATAAATGAAGATGCAAATCACCTGTCACTTTTCTATCAAAGGATTGCCGCGTGGCTATGCTCCACGCAAAGACAGTTCCCTAAGCCCCTTTATCACCTTTGGCAATACAGGCAGCAGGTCGCTGGCCAGCATGCCGGTGTCGCCAAGCTCATCCTTCACGATCTCACCGGCGGCGGCATGAAGGAAAACCCCCAATGAAGCTGCGTCGAAGGGGGGTACGCCTTGTCCAACCAGTCCGGCAATCGCGCCGGCCAGCACGTCGCCCGTACCTGCCGAAGCCAGTCCGGCGTTGGCGGCGTCGCACACCCTGGTCCGGCCCAGGGGTTCGGCGATTATGGTATAGGCGCCCTTTAATACGACTATCTTGTTCCACTCTGCAGCAGCCCTGCGGCATACCTCGAACCGGTTGCCCTGTACCTCCTCGATGGATGTCTTCAGCAGCCTGGACATCTCGCCCGCATGAGGAGTGACGATAGCGCCGGCAGGAAGCTTGTCCCACCACCTGTCCATTTCAGACACGATATTGAGCGCGTCCGCGTCTAATATCAGCAGCGGTGGCTTTTGCGGCAGGCCGGCCAGCACGCCGCGGATGAAGCTTTTGGTGTGGGGAAGCTGGCCTATGCCGCAGCCCATCAGCAGGACGCGGTAATAGGGAAGGATGCTGAGGATAGCCGCTGCCGCCTTTTTCGACAGCGTGCCCTTTGCGGTTTCGGGGAGTGGCGCGTAAGTGATCTCGCTAAGCTTGGAAGCCAGGACAGGCTGCAGGCTGCTGGCGGTGGAAAGGGTCACCACGCCTGCTCCAACACGGGCGGCCCCCATGCAGGCAAGGTAGGCCGCGCCTGTATAGTTCTCTGAGCCCACCACGGCCAGCACCCGGCCGAAAGTGCCTTTATTGGCGCCGGCCGGGCGTGCGGGCAGTATTGCCCGTGCCCAATCCGCGGTCATAAGCTCAGTTTGAATTCCGCTGCTTAATTCTGCGGGGATGCCTATGTCCGCGATGATGAGTTTGCCGGCTTTCTCCGCCCCCGGGAAGCTGTAGAGTCCGGGCTTGGGCAGTCCCAGTGTTATTGTCAGGTCGGCCTGCAGGCAGCCCGGATCAATGGCGCCTGTATCGGCATTGAGGCCGGTGGGGATATCAACCGCGGCCACCACCAGCGCGGGACGCCGTTTTTTCTCCGCGTTGACAAGGTCCAGGATTTCTTTGAAGCTGCCTTCCAGGGGGCGGGCCTTGCCGGTGCCCAGAATACCATCGATGATTACCCCGCTTGATGAAACCAAATTTTTCAGTTTCGCAAGTTTTGCGTCTTTCTCAATATGAAAAACTGGTATTTCGAGCTCTTCTATGAGCGACAGGTTTTTGTCTTCGCTCGTGCGTACGCTCAGCAGGTATACGTTTACAATTGCCCCCCATTCATGCAGCCAGCGCGCTGCTACCAGCGCATCGCCGCCGTTATTGCCCGGCCCCGCCAGGGCCAGGACGGTTTTGCCGGCGGTGTAGTCGATAAAGTGGCGGATGGCGTCGGCTACCGCCCTGCCGGCATTTTCCATGAGGAAGTCAGTCTCGATGCCGGACGCGGCGGCCCGGCGGTCGATATCCCTCATTTGCCCGGCGGTTACTATCTTCATGGCTTACTCCTGCGGCTTTTTCCTACCCAAATTCTATGCCCTATTCAGTCTGCCCGCCAGGGGTTGAAGTTGGTGCCGCGGTCATAGGTATCCAATCTCTCGGCTTTCTTGAGGTATCCGACCAGCAAATAGGTCAGCGGTGTAGCTATCGCCTCGTAGGCGGTTTTCAGCAGCCAGTGCCAGAATATCATGCCCAGTATCACTTCGGGCGGAAGCACGCCGGCGAAGCTTATGCTGAGGACGATAATTGTGTCCACGCCTTCACCTGCCAGGGTGGAGCCTATGGTGCGCATCCACAGCCATTTGCCATTGGTGAGCAGCTTCATCCTGGCCATTATGTAGGAATTAACGAACTCACCAGCGAGGTAGGCCAGGAAGGAGGCGGCCAGGAAGCGCGGTGTATTGCCTAATATGCGGTCGTAAGCGGCCTGTGCCTCAAATATTGAAGCCGGCGGAAGCATTCCCACCACCCATATGGCGGCCACCAGCAGCAGGTTGCAGAAAAATCCCAGCCAGATGACGCGCCTGGCCTGGCTGTAGCCGTAAACCTCGGTCAATATGTCGCCAAAGATGTAGCTGATCGGGAAGATAACTATGGCGGCGGGCAGCGTGACGCTTGCTAAGGATATCTGCTTGACGATGAGGATATTGGCAGCCAGAATGCAGGTCACGAAAAGGGCGGTAATGAAAACGAACCTGTAAGAGTAAGTCACTTACGGATATTCCCTTCGGGGATTAAATCCATTGCTTGCGGCGGAAGTACCACAGCATGGCGATAGCGGTGATAATCATAAGGCCGGTGACGAAAACAAAGGCCATAAAGTCGCCGCCGGTGAGTCCGCCCGGCAGGTGGATATTCATACCGTAGATGCTGGCAATCAGTGTGGGGGGCGCCATCAGCGCCATAACGATGGTGAGCACGCGCATGACCTCCTGGATCCTGTGCGAGGTGAGCCAGTTGCTGGTGTCGGCTAACCCGTCCACCACCTCCTTGCAGTCCTCCAGGCTGTCCCATATCTTGCGTATATGGTCGGCGATGTCACCGAAGTAAACGTCCTGGTCTTCCTTGAAGAAAGGGTATTTCTCTTTCTCCAATTCCTCCAGCACCGCTATCTGCGGGTGAATGATGCGGCGGAATGAGATAAGGTCGCGGCGTATCATGGATATCTCGCGCACGGTCTCAGGCACCGCCCGTGTGAAGATCAGGTCTTCGACCTTATCGATATTGTCCTCTATACGGTCAAGGATGGGGAAGCAGTAGTTAACCAGGCGGTCAAGTATCTGGTAAAAAAGGAAGCTGGCGCTCCTTCCCATGTATTTCAGGCGCAGGTCGTCATCGAGCAGGCACTCGTTGAAGAGTTTGGAGAGCGGCTTTAAATCGCCCTTGTGGCTGGTGATGAGGTAATTCTCGCCGATGAAGATGTTCAGTTCGCTGGGCGTGGTCACGCGGTTGGCCTTATCAAAGACGGGGAAGTGCAGAACGATGAAAAGATAGGTATCGTAATCGTCGACCTTGGGACGCTGCACCCTGCTGAGCACGTCGTCCAGCGCCAGCGTATGGAAGTGGAAATTGTCCGACAGGTATTGGACTTCTTTATCGGTCGGTTTTTCGATATAGTGCCATGTCAGCTTGCCATTGCAGCAAACCGAGTTGATGCCACACCCATTTTGACCGTTCGTTATCTGTGTTACCATTATCAAAGGTTGATGAAAAGATACTGCACACGCGCTCACCACTTGAATGTGATCCAAATTAGCGCACAGGTCTAAATTATAGACCTTATGCCGGGGATATAAAAGTCGTAATTATAGATATGAAAGATGACAACCCGAATATGAAAAAGTCCGGGCGAGATGTAATAATTTTTTATAAATGCTTACGGGACTGGTTTTATGCCAACCAGCGTTTTCGCCTGCGGTAATGCTTGACCTCGCGGTAGCTTTTTCGCTGACCGACCTGGCTTAAGCCAAGGTAGAATTCCTTGATATCCTCGTTATCACGGAGCTTATCAGCAGGGCCATCCATCACTATCCTTCCGTTTTCCATTATGTAACCGTAGCTGGCTATGCCGAGTGCCGCGTTGGCGTTTTGCTCTACCAGCAATAGGGCCGTTTTTTCGTCGGAATTTATCCTGTGTATTATCTCGAAAATCTCTGAAACCATTTTCGGGCTTAAACCCAACGAAGGCTCATCCAGCAACACAAGCTTGGGATGCACCATGAGCGAACTGCCTATCACGACCATCTGCTGCTCGCCGCCTGATAAGTAGCCGGAGACACGATGATTTAAGTCCTTGAGCCTGGGGAAGTAGCCGTAAACCCTGTCCAGGTCATGTTTGATCCCGCTGCCTTCACTTTTGACATAGCCGCTGGCCTTGAGGTTCTCCTCAACGGTCAGATGGTCGAAAAGCCGGCGTCCTTCCATCACCTGTATGATGCCCCGCTGGACGATCTGCTCAGGGTTTTTCTTATCGATCCTCTCCCCTTCGAATTCGATGCTGCCATCGGTGACCTCACCGAGCTCGACCCTCAGCAGCCCGGATATGGATTTCAGAGTGGTTGATTTGCCTGCGCCGTTGGCTCCTAAAAGAGCCACGATCGTCCCCGGTGCAACTTCCAGTGAAACGCCCCGCAGGACAAGTATAACGTTACTGTAGATAACCTCGATGTTACTCAGTTTCAGCATTTTGATTTATACCGACCTGGAGGCCGTCGGCCGGCGGCCTCCAGGCTTTGACACCACTATTTATTTTACCGCGGCCGGTTTCAGGTCCGGGCAGCTGACCCAGTCTGTGATCGGCAGCAGTTTGCCTCCTTCCGCTTTGAAGATCCTGGTTGAGGTTGATTCGGGCTTGGTGGCTGTGTAGGTGTACCTGGTAATCCCCAGCGCATCGAAATTGTTCATTTTAATGAACTGGTTTTTGATTGTAGTTCCGCTTAGCTTGTCCCATCCCTCGGCCTGAGCAGCCTTGGCTATGGCATCGAAGCACATGTTCACACCGGCTATTACGCCGAGGTAGCCCATGACCCTTTCCTTGGGCTGCCTGTTGTTCTTGTCAGCCAGTGCAGTAACAAGCTTGACCCCCGGGTTATCCGTCTCAGACCATGATGCGAAGCTGCGGGGGCCAACCATGCCTTTGGATAAATCGGGGCCGCAAAGTAAAAGTACCGATTCATCCATGCCCCAGGGCCCGCTGGCAACGTGCACTTTGCCGGGTGTAGCATCATATATATCGTGGTTGAGCATTTTCAGCGCCTCGGCTGCGCCCAGCACCACTTTGGGGCCATGGGCCAGTGTATTGTTATAGACCCAGTTGGCGCCTTTGTCCTTAATAGTAGTCATTTGCGTGGAGACATCGAGGTCCCGCATCCCGTAGACACCTTCATAAACGATCTCCACGCCCTTGCTCTTGGCATAGTTGCGGACCTCGTCTACCATGATGGCCTTGCCGAATGTGCTGTCCCAGGTCAGTAAGGCCAGCTTGACAGGTTGCCCGGTTTTCTTGCTCCAATCGGCTGTTACCCAGTCTATGAAAGCGCCCATGGAATCGGTGTAAGATGGAATGGATGAAAACTCGTAACCGGGCGGGTACATGCAGGTTGGGGAGGGGCTGTTTGTAAAGCAGGCTATCTTGTCTTCTACGAACCTGTCCCTGAGCGCTTCGCCTTCCGCGGAGCCGTAAAGCATTATCAGTATCGGGTATGGCTTGCTCTCTTTGAAAGATGAGTAGGCAGCCAGGGCGGCGTCCAGCTTGCCTCCGGTGTCACGGAACACCTGTTCAACCTTGACCCCTTCAATGCCCCCTTTCTCAGTGTTGTAGTATGCGCATAAGTCGTTCACCCCGGCCACGATGGGCGCCGTAATGGCGGCATAAGGGCCCGACAGGTCACCGAAATGGTGGAATACCACCTTGTCTGGCTTGGCCGCGGGTGCGGGCGACGGCGCAGCCGGGGCGCAGGCAAATAATGGGACCAGCACCGTAATCAGGACCAGCACACTGATCAGTAATCGAGAGATACCTCTTCTACTCATTTAACACCTCCAAAATTTATTAATGACCCACTTGCTGAAGCTATTAATTTTTCCCCTATATTACCCCCCTTCTTCTTGTTTTTATTCATAAAAGGCCGCTATTCCAGGCCTAATTAGCGAATGGGCGCAACCGGTAAGAAGCTTTGAATATCTCCCACCTGTGAGCCAGGCCGCGTGGTTCGAAGATTATGAAGAGCATGATAACCAGGCCATATACAATGGGCCCGAGCGAGCCCTGGATAAACGCTCCCCACCCCACAAATACAGTTGACAGGTTCATGCCGAACACCTTGGTTAGCTCATCGAGGACCCGCAGGAAAACGGTGCCGAAAACCGCGCCCGCTATGCTGCCCATGCCCCCCACTATCATCATGCCTGCATACCAGATGGAGTCCATGAAAGTGAAGTGATCGGGGTTTATGGCGCGCATCCAGTGCGCCCAGAGGCTGCCCGCAACACCGGCGTATACTGAGCAAATGAAAAATGCCAGAAGCTTGTAAGAGAAGACATTGATGCCCATTACCTCGGCTGCCAGGTCGTTGTCGCGGATTGCAATAAAAGCGCGTCCAACACCAGTCCGCACTATATTTTTGGCGAAAAAAGTCATTAATACTGCTATGGGCATGATGATGAAGAACATGCCCTGCACAGAGGTTACCGATATATCGCCGACTTTGGGGGGTGGGACTATCAGTGTGTGTACTCCGCCGGTCAGCCCTTCCAGGGGGTTTATGATAACAGCCGGTATGATAAACTGCGCTGCCAGCGTTGCCATCGCGAGGTAGAATCCCTTGACCCGCAGTGAGGGAAGGCCGAAGATCAGCCCAACCAGCCCGGCCATCAAGGCTGCGCAGGGCAGGGCCGCCCAGAATGACCAGCCGAATTTGGCGGTAAGCACGCCGGATGTGTAGGCGCCCACTGCCATAAAGGCGGCTTGCCCGAGCGATATCTGGCCGCAATAACCCGTGAGGATATTAAGTCCAAGCACAGCGATAAGGCTGATGCCGATAAGGTTCAACAGGTTCACCCACTCGCCGCCCAGCCAGGCGGGACAGGTGAACAGCACAATAAAGAAACCTATCAGAAGGATCCATTGGAGCCTTGTACGGACGATCGCCATATCCTGGGCGTAGCTCTCATCATAAGTGCCGCATGGTCTGGTTATGGCCATATTAAATCCTCTCTATCCTTTTTTCCCCGAACAGCCCCTCGGGACGGAAGATCAATACCAGCAGGAGGATAACATACGGGGTTGTCTCCATGAGCCAGGGCGCGATCAACCCGCCTGTGAGGTTTTGCAGCAGGCCCACTACCAGGCCGCCGACGATAGCCCCGGGTATGGACTCCAACCCGCCGAAAAGCACGGCAGGGAACGCCTGTAGGCCGACGAGCGCAATGTACTGGCTGACCCCCAGGCGGAGCGCCAGCAGCATACCCCCTACGGCGGCCACGAAACCACAGAGGGCCCAACTCCAGCTGAATATTGCCCTGACCCTAATGCCGCGCGCCTGCGCCACCTGGTGGCTCTCGGCGGTGGCCCTCATCAGCAGCCCCATCTTGGTCCGCTGGTACAGAACGGAGAGCACAACAAATAAGGCCATGGCGATAATAAAGGACCCCAGGAGGTCGTTCGAAAAGACCACCCCGCCTATAGTAATTGCGCCGGTTATGAATTCGGGCAGCTTCTGCTGGTATGCGCCCCAGATACCGATGGTAATGCCGTTGAGGAAGTAGGAGAGGGCCAATGTCGCCAGCACTGCGCTCAACAGCGGTTGGCCTATCAGGGGCCTTAAAGTCAACCGCTCGATCAGCATGCCCAGCATCACACCCGCTGTTGCAGCTACGATCAAACCTAACCACAAGGGCATAAGGAATACCTCGACGCATGTCCAGAGGAAAAATGCGCCCAGCATCATCATCTGGCCTATGGCGAAGTTGAATACGCTGGTGGATTTATAGACCAGCACGATGCCCAGGGCGCTCAGCGCGTAGACACCGCCAACCATTATGCCGTTTGCTATGTACTGCAGTACGGTTTGCATAAAATCACTCCTAATTAAGCGTGTTGATCTTCACGGCTGTTTTGATGGTGCCCTTCCTGCCATCCCGGTAGGTTATGGTTGCTTCCACAAACAGGTCGGACTGGCCGCTGTACAGGGCATCGATAAGTTCCCTGTATTTCTCCTCTACAAAAGTACGTTTTATCTTGCGTGTACGTGTAAGCTCGGCCTCGTCCGCATCGAATTCGCGGTGCAGGTTGGTGAATTTCCTGATCCTGGCCCATTCCGGCAGGTTCTTGTTGATTTTTTCGATGTCTTTCCTGATCAATTCAATGACCTGGGATTTCTGTGAGAGGTCGGTAAAGGTCGTATAAGGGATACGCCTTGCCTCTGCCCACCGCCCCACGTTCTCGATGTCGATATTGACCAGGCAGGTTACAAAGTCCTTGTCGCCACCGCCGATGACCAGCGCGTCCTTGATGTAGGGGCTGAAACGCAACCTTATCTCGGCATACTGTGGTGAGAACTTCTGGCCGGTCCTCAGTTCTTTGACATCGCTCATCCTGTCCATAACGATCAGGTGCTTATCGTCCGTTATATGGCCGAAGTCCCCGCTGCAGTACCAGCCGTCAACCAGTTTCTCCGCCGTCGCTTCTGGATTCTTATAATAGCCGGCGAAGAGGTTGTCACCATTTATAATGATCTCGCCTTCTTTGGTCAGCTTGATATTCATCCCGGGCATGCATTGCCCGGAGGTCTCCGGCTGGATATCGTCGTCGCGGTGCATGGTTACCAGCCCCTGTTCGGAGCCGCCATATAGCTGCTTGATGTTGACCCCGATGGCCTGGAAATACCTGATGATATCCGGGCTGATGGCGCCCGCGGCGGTGTAGGCAACGCGTATCTTGGACAAGCCCACTTTATCCTTCAAATCCCTGAAAATGATCAGGTTTGCCAGGGATTTCATCACCTTCCAGAAGGCGCTTTCTTTTTTACCGGCTGAGCGGATATCGGTGCACTTATAACCGATAGGCAATAACAGGTTATAGAGCAGCCTGTTGAACCACGTGGTATCACTCATCTTGGCTTGTATCAAACGGTTTACGCTCTCCCAGTTCCTGGGCCCCCAGAAAAGTATCTGCGCGCCTATTTCGCGTATATTTTCCTGCACGGTTTCCGGGTGTTCGGGGAAGCTCACCTGCATCCCGGCTATAAGTGAGCCTGCCACCCCCAGGCCCTGTTCGGTAATCCACGCCGGGGGAAGGAACGAAACATACTGCTCGGTCGGTTTCCACCGGTCAACGGCATGCCACGATTTGCCGGCGTTAACTATGGCGCCCTGCTTAAGCATGGCCGCCTTGGGATTGCCGGTGGTGCCTGACGTATAACAGAAGATGGCCATATCATCAGGTTTTAATTTCTCTATGTTCTGCTCAAACAAGCCGGAATGTTTCTTTTCAAACCCCCGGCCTTTTTCGATTACATCGTTATAAGCTGCCAGGATTGGGTCATCGTAATTCCAGAGCCCCTTGGGATCCCAGTAGATGACTTTTACCAGCAGGGGTAATTCGTCCTTTATCAGCAGCAGCTTATCCACCTGTTCCTGATCGTGTGCGATGACAAACCTGGAATCGGAATGTTCCACGTAGTACTTGACCTCTTTGGGCATGCAGTCGGTGAATATCCCCACTACAACGCCGCCTGCCGCCTGCGTGGCAATCTCGGCCCAGTACCATTCCGGCTTGTTCTCGCCCAGTATGGCGACTTTGTCACCCCAATTTAAGCCAAGGCTTATAAGGCCCAGGGACAGGTATTTGACCTTCTCATAGTAATCTTTCCAGGTGAAGGTCTGCCATATGCCGTAGTCCTTAACCCGCAGCGCCACTTTGTCAGCGCCGAACTTTGCATAGTTGTATTTCAGCAGGCGCGGTATTGTTAAACCCTGGCTATCCTGCCCCGTCATGCCTGCTGCTCCACACCGAGATAAGCGCGCACCACGTCGGGATTCACCTTTATCTCACCGGGCGCGCCCTCTGCTATCTTCCTGCCGAAATCGAGGACCACAATGCGGTCGGCGATATCCATGACAACACCCATGTCGTGCTCAATAAGGACAATGGGTATTTTTTTCTGTTCA
>JBFYUA010000051.1:0-12616 GCA_041300305.1 Dehalococcoidia bacterium
GGGGGGGGGGGGGGGGGGGGGGGGGGGGCGCCGGCGGCTTTGCCGGTGCGCAGGACATGGCAACGACTGCCAGGACGAGTACCAGGACGGACACCATGACTAATGATTTGTGCTTTAACACTTCCAGGTCTACCTCCTTAAAATAAATATAAAATTAATTAACGCCCAATCGGCGTCATTCCCTGTTGGGGATAAATTACTATAAACCAATCAGTAAGTCAAGCACGGCGGCCCAATTTACTTTCAATTATAGATTTATCAGTAAAGCCTGAGCAGCGCGTCCATTTCTTCGTAGCATAAATTCACAGCGGCTACTCTTTTAATTTTTATATCACCGTACGCATTGAGGAAATAATAAGCAGGGACGGCCCCGGCGTCATATAGCCCGGCCATCCCTCCATCTGCATCGGCTAACACCGGGAACTTTATGCTATTGGCTTTCACCCAATCCGCCGCGTCTCCGTTGCTTTTTTGACTCACCACCATGATAATTTCCAATTGCCCCCTGGGCCACAACCCGTATAACCTCGTAAGGCACTCCAGGGACCGTGACACTGAAGAATAATTTTCCCCCGTGAAAACCAATATACTCTTTTTCCCTTTGAGCGCTTGCACTGAATATTCTTTGCCCTCCGTCGAGGAAAGGGTGAAATCCGGCGCCCGGCAGCCGACATTTGGACACACGGTTTGGGTGATAACAGGTTTATTCATTGAATCGTGGCCCCGGCCATCCGCTTCTGCAATCATACTATCAGCCTCGTTGATAGCCGTTGCAAAGGTGGCGCAGCGGTCCGAGGCGTTAGTATACTTGCCATTGACAATGCCTATTACCCCCCCAAAGCGGTTAATCACCGGTCCGCCGCTGTTGCCGGGATAGACCAGTGCACAGGTCTGGATAAACTGGACCGACTCTATCCTCGGGAACCCTGAAATAAGCCCAGCCGTAACCACCGGGGCATCAGATCCCGTGAAAGCCGGGTAACCGATTATCTCCAGGTTATCGCCGGTTTGCAGTCCGTCTGATTCAACGGAATTGCCCAGGTTGGCACACGGGAACTGGATCCCGCCGCCTTCCAACTGGATCAGCGCCAGGTCCTTATCAGCATCGTTAAAAAGCAACCGGCCCGGGTACCTGGTCCCGTCAATGAAAAAAACTTCCGCCATTTTGCTGCCGGCCACAACATGGTTGCTAGTTAAGACCAAACCGGCTTTCCCCACGACGACCCCGGAACCCAGGCTGTCACCGGCAATTATCCTGACCGTGGCGGGCAACACCTTCCGCGCATTATCGGAATACTGAACAATGGCACACGAGTTCGCCGATCCTGATAACAGTAAAATCATCAATGCTGAGCGAATACTGTTACTAATACTCAATTTAAGCCGTACCTATGAATATATATTACCCTCATATTAGCATTTATTCAGACGGCATTTCCTATATCAAGCTGCCGCACTAATGAATTAGAAAGGGAACATAGATTAGAAACCCACATGTTTAACTCCACGGTAATCAAATAAGTTCATTGACGGGTCACCAAAATTAGGTTATCCTGATTGCTTAGTAATGCCATGCATAGTATCTGGTTGCGTTCCAGGATATGAGATCTGGCTACATATACCGGGTGCATTTTTCCGGTGTGTACGTTTAATCTGGAAATGGGAATTTATTATCGTTTGAAAGGAGGTACTTACTTTAGCATTTATTAAGCATACGGTAGTAACTTCACGGCTCATTTTACCACATATTATTATCGAAGGAGGTTGGTACATTGAAAAAACATGGTCTGATGTTATTGGTCCTGATAAGTTTGGTAGCTATCATTGTTGCCGGTTGCGCCCCGCAGGCAGAGACCCCTGCGGTTACAGTCCCGGCCACCCCGGCCACCCCGGCTGCTCCCAAGGTACTCAAGGTCGGCTCCATGTGGCCGTTGAGCGGGCCGGGAGCCCTTTGGGGAATGCCCTGCAAAAACGTTATGCAGTTCCAGGCAGAACAATATAATAAAGCCGGCGGCATAGAAATCGGCGGGCAAAAGTATAAGCTGGAAATAATCTACGAAGATACCAAGTACGTCCCGTCCGTTGCACGCAGCGCAGCGGAAAAACTGGTCAACCAGGATAAGGTGAAATACATCATGGGGCCGTTGAGCGGCGGCGAAATGAACGCCATCAAGAACCTTTTCAACGAGCAAAAGGTAATCAACTTCGAGGTTAATAACTCCATCGATTGCGTCGGCCCTGATAAACCATATTGCTTCAGGCCGTTTATAGGAATCGGCGAGTTAAGCTATTCGTTGCTTAAGTATTTCAAGGACAATCATGGCATTAAGAGCCTGCAGATTGTAGTAGACGATACGGAGTCTGCCAGGAGCGGCGTGATAGATGATGAGATGTCATGCAAAGAGCTGGGTATAAAAATGTACCCCACGGAGTATTTCCCCTCGGAAACCATGGATTTTTACCCGATTATCACCAAGGTATTGCCCAACAACCCGGATATAATTGAGATCGGTGGAGGCGTGGCCGCCCAGGCCCTACAACTTAAGACTTTAAAAGCACTGGGCTATAAAGGGCTGGTCTACACATCTACACCGACGCCGGCTTTCGGATTGCTGTGGGCAGTCCCCGATAAGACAGTTATCGAAGGTTACTTCAATACCACCTTCATCCTTGATGGGCCGATGGCTATGCCAGGCGTAGTAAAATTCAAAAACGATTGGGAAGCCGCGGGAAAAATGTGGGGTGATTCAGGCGGATCAGTCGGTGTCGGTTCATCTAACTTCCTGCCTCTCTTGATTGAGGGACTGCAGGCTGCCGGGACTATTGACGATACTGATAAGGTCAAGGTTGCACTTGAGCAGCTTGAATACAACAGCCCCATCTTTGGCCCCTGCAAATGGGGTGGCATGGAAAGATACGGCATAAACCATGTACTCCTCTATCCGATCAATATTAACCAGATTAAGGACGGAACAGAGGTTGGCATGGCCGTCCTTCAGCCGAAAGACCTGAAACCGGTTATACGCCCTAAACAATAGGACCCTATTCACCAAATTGATGTAAAAAACCCCGGCTATCTCCGTCAAAACAACAAATGGCGGGGAGGCCGGGGTGAAAAATAAGGTAATCGCTCATGCTTTTACAAGTAACCATGAATGGCCTGATGCTGGGCCTTACATACATCCTTATCGCCATAGGTTTCTCGTTTATCTTCGGTATCGCCAGGATATTTAATTTCGCCCACGGTGAACTATATATGCTGGGAGGGTGGCTGGTTGTCATCATCTTCGGTGTGTGGGGATTGAATTATGGTTTGGCGTTGGTCGTCGCTGCGCTTTGTATCGGTCTCCTGGGCATTGCCATGGACCGGGTATTCTTCCAACCCCTCCGCGGGCAGGTCATACCACCCCTGGTGGTCGCGCTCGGCCTGCAACTGCTCATCTCGGCTGTCGCCCTGATAATTTTCGGCGAGAAAGACGTTTCCATATCGTCGCCTTTTTCCGGTGTGACAAGCTTCGGTAATCTGACTGTAGCCAATGAACGGCTGTTCGTTATATTGATCTCGGCTATCCTGATCGCGGCGCTTTTTTTATTCATGCGGTTTACCAGGTTGGGATTGGCCGTTCGCGCTGTGCCGCAGAATATGGAAGCCGCCACTCTACAGGGTGTTAATATAAACAAAGTCTGCCGGATTGCTTTTTTTATCGGCGCTATTATGGCAGCGTTGGCGGGAGGATTGTTAGCCCCGGTATTTTACGTTAACAGTTTCCAGGGGCACTGGGCGGTATTCAAGGCGATCATCATAGTAGGGGTAGGTGGCGCCGGCACACTGGGCGGCACCATCATCGCCGGACTGCTGATAGGGCTGGTAGAAGCCTTTTCCTTCCAATTTTTCGGGTCCGCCGTATCTGAGATAATCGGCTTTGCCTTTATTATCGCTGTCCTCCTAATCAGGCCGCAGGGGTTACTCGGGCATGAAAGCACCTAAAAACGAATTTGCCAAAATTTTATTTTATTTAGCTTTGGGCATATTGCTGCTTACGCTGCCCCTTTACGTAAAAAACCCGTACATCCTGCATATCCTTATCACAGCCGGTACCTGGGTTATACTGACCGCCAGCCTGCATCTCATGATGACAACGGGATTGATGACGCTCGGGCATGCCGCTTTCATGGGCATAGGGGCGTACGGGTCTGCCCTGCTGGCCATGAGGCTTGGTTGGTCTTTCTGGGTCACCCTTCCCCTGGCAGGAATTATCTCGGCGTTGCTCGCTGTAACAGTAGGGTCAGCTTTTCTGCGGGTCAAGGGGCTTCTGCTGGCAGTGGTCACATTCGCGTTTGGTGAGGCAGTGGTGCTGACACTGAAACACTGGCCTGGCCCGCCGGACGGACTGACCGGCATACCCGTGCCGGACCCGATAAGTCTGCCGGGGGGACTGGTTATCGAATTTATGGGCAAGGAACCTTTCTATTACCTGATTTTAATTGTCACAGTATTATCAATTCTGATCCTCTACGGCATAGAGAAATCCCGCCTGGGCCGGGTATTTTCCTACATCAACGAGAACGATGCCCTGGCGGAAAGCGTGGGCATCAATGTCCACCTCTTCAGAATGATATCGTTCGCTATCGCCTGCTTCTTCGCCGGTATAGCGGGGAGCATGTACGCGCACTATCACACGTACGCAGCCCCAATGGAGTTCTCCGTCTGGGCCTCGGTGCTGATATTCCTTTTCTGCGTAATCGGTGGGACACGTTCCCTGCTGGGACCGGTCATCGGCGCAGTCGTGCTCACGGCTGTGCCTGAATTGTTACGGGGCGCTAAAATCTACCAGTCGCTTGCTTACGCCATACTTGTGCTCACTGTGATTTTCTTTATACCGGAAGGCTTGATAAGCATACCGGATAAAATAAAAAGCTGGCTGAAAAAGAGAAGGGACGGCAACCTGCCGTTGCAGGATAAAACCGGTGGCAATACTTGAAATAAATAACCTGAGCAAGCGGTTCGGCGGCCTGAAAGCCCTTGATAATGTGGGCATGTCGGTCGAACAGGGGGAGATACACGCACTGATAGGGCCGAACGGCGCAGGGAAATCAACCCTGATAAACGTTGTTTCAGGCTCCTTCCCTGCTACAGGGGGAAAGGTTGTTTTCAATAGCGCCAATATCACCCGGCGAGGAGCGGCGGCCAGGGTTAAAATGGGACTGGCCAGGACCTTTCAATCGGGCGTGCTGCTGCGCGAAAGGACAGTACTGGACAACATTATCATGGGCTTTGACCTTCACCTGGGCGAGAGTTACCTGGGGTCTTTGCTGGGGACACCAACTGCTCATAAAGTCCAGACGGCTACAAGGCGGAAGGCCATGGATCTGGCAGGGTTCATGGGCCTGGCAGGACATGAGAACAGCATTGCCAGGGAATTACCTCACGGCCTGCAAAGGAACCTCGGTGTGTGCATCGCGCTTGCTACGGGCCCCAAACTGCTTATGCTGGACGAACCCTTGAGCGGCATGAACGCGACCGAGATCGCCGCTATGATGAAACTTATCAGGAAGGTACGGGATGACGGGGTAACCATGATCCTGGTCGAGCACAACATGAAAGCGGTCATGGGGCTTTCCGACAGGATAACAGTGCTGAGTTACGGTGAGAAGATCGCCGAGGGAAGTCCGGCAGAGATACAAAATGACCAGCGCGTAATCGAAGCCTACCTGGGCAGTGAAGTATAACTGGTTTGGAAACAAGGGGGATAATGGAGTTACACATATAATGAACGACCGCAGCAGTGGCATGTTGAGCCCGTACAGGGTCCTCGACCTGACTGATGAAAAAGGGCTGCTGTGCGGCAAGCTCCTGGGTGACCTGGGTGCTGATGTTATCAAAATCGAGTTACCCGGTGGAGATAAGGCGCGCAATAACGGCCCTTTTTTCCACGACATACCACATCAGGAGTACAGCCTCCACTGGCTGTCCTTCAATACGAGCAAAAGAGGGATAACTCTTAATATCGAGGCCAAAGACGGGCAGGCTATCTTGAAAAGGCTGGCCACCACTGCTGACGTGGTGATAGAATCCTTCCAGCCGGGATACTTGGATGAATTAGGCCTGGGTTACACGGACCTGATTAAAATTAATCCTAAAATCATCTTAACCTCTATTACACCGTTCGGTCAGACAGGGCCCTACAAGGATTACAGGGGTGAGGACCTCGTTTGCTGGGCACTTAGCGGCAAGATGCTGATAACGGGAGACCCTGACAGGGCGCCGGTTCGGGTCAGCCACGTACCGCACGCGTGGTTTCACGGCAGTGCCGATGGGGCCGCAGGCACAGCGATGGCCCTGTACTGGCGAGGGGTATCAGGACGGGGACAGCATATAGACATCTCGATGCAGGAAAGCATGGAAAAGGTCGGCATTCACTCACATCTGGCCTGGACACTATTGAAGCGTGACGCCTGGCGGGGTCCTTTCTTAAAAACCGCTCCATCCAACTCGGTGACCCACTTTGTATGGCAGTGCCGGGACGGCCATATAGTTTTTTATCCTTTCTCAGGGTTTGCAGGTCTCAGGGCCAGCAAACCGGTTATCGACTGGATGGATGCAGAGGGCATGGCCGACGATTTCATTAAGGGGGTGGATTGGGCATCGCTTGACTGGGGCCAAACCGGGCAGGATCACGTGGATAAAATAGAGGGATACTTCCGGCGGTTTTTCCTGACCAAAACAAAGCAAGAGCTTTTCGCCGGCGCACTGGAAAAATTCCTGCTGATACAGCCGGTAAATACGGCCAGGGACATCATGGAGCATCCACAACTCCAGGGCCGGAAATTCTGGCAGGAGGTAGAATACCCGGTGCTGGGGCAAAAGCTTACATTTCCTGGAGCTTTTCTCAAGTCTTCGGCAACCACCTGCGGGATATGCAGGCGCGCCCCGCTAATCGGCGAGCATAACGAAGAAATTTATAAGGGTGACTTGGCATTAACATCCGGGCAACTCGTCATTTTGAAGGAAGCCGGCATTATTTAAGACTGGGTTTATATGGAGAATAATTTGGAAGACACGCTGCCCTCCGCATTGGAAGGTATAAAGGTAGTCGATTTTACCTGGGCTGCGCTGGGGCCGACCACCTGCGATTACCTGGCCGTCTACGGTGCGGAAGTCATAAAGATAGAGACCCAGGCCCGGCCTGATCTCTGGAGGATCGTGTCGCCTTTTGCCGGTGACGTGCCTGGCATAGACCGCGGAGGACTTTTTGCTACTGCTAATGTACAGAAATATAGTGTGGCGCTGAACCTCGCGGACAAGCGCGGCGTTGAGGTTGCAAAAAAGCTTGTGCGGCGGGCAGATATCGTGGTTGAAAGCTACAGGCCCGGCGCGATGGCCCGCCTGGGACTGGCCTACGATGATCTACGCAAGGTAAAGCCCGATATTATCATGCTCAGCACCTGCATGTACGGTCAGACCGGCCCGCTGGCCCATCTTCCCGGATTCGGATTGACCCTGACAGCAGCTTCGGGGATCAGCAACCTGACCGGCTGGCCGGACCGTGCCCCGCAGCCAAGCGGGGAATACACGGATTTCATCGTTCCAAGGTTCAACGTCCTGGCCTTAATGTCTGCCCTTGATTACCGGCGCAGGACAGGCGAAGGGCAATACCTGGATATATCACAAATGGAGGCAGCGCTGCATTTTATGTCCCCGGTCCTGCTGGACTATTCCGTGAACGGGCGTGAACTCAGCCGGACGGGCAACCGCAGTGAATGGGCGGCTCCTCACGGTGTATACCGCTGCCGGGGCGAGGACAGCTGGTGCGCCATAGCTGTTACCAGTGATAAGGCTTGGGAGGGCTTATGTGCTGCTATGGGCAGGCAGGAGATGCTTAAAGATCCCCGGTTTGCCAGTTTAATCGACAGGTTAGATCACCTTGATGATCTGGACAACCTTATCGAAGCCTGGACTATTGAGCATAATGCAGAAGAAGTAATGGAGGTTATGCAGGCTGCGGGCGTATCGGCCGGGGTAGCGGAAAGCGGCAGGCAACTGGACAATGACCCGCAGTTAAAGCACCGGAACTACTACCACGAAATGGACCACCCGGAGATGGGCAGGATGTCTTACAGTGGTATGCCTATTAGGATGTCAGAAACTCCCTACAGGATTACAAGGGGAGCGCCCTGCCTGGGAGAGCATACCGCCTATATATGCACGGAGGTACTGGGAATGCCGGGCGAAGAATTCGCACAGTTTATGAACGACGGTGTATTTCATTAATCAGAGGAATCTGATCTGCGGATAATGGATTTAGTTGAAGGAAAAACAGGACATGCAGGCAAAAGAAGGTAAAGAATACGGCAGTGGCATTGATGAGGCCATAGCCAGGTACAGGGAAAATGCCGGAAAGGTTACTCATCTGGGGCTGGACGAACTTTTTGGACAGCGCAATGAGTCGGCGACCAAAGACGCCATCCGGCATTTTGCGGACGGAATAGGCGACCCCAACCCCTTGTGGCGTAATGAG
Source organism: Dehalococcoidia bacterium (assembly GCA_041300305.1). Taxonomy (GTDB): domain Bacteria; phylum Chloroflexota; class Dehalococcoidia; order GIF9; family UBA5629; genus CAIMUM01. Next base: position 8,520 of record JBFYUA010000051.1, read on the forward strand.
AAATACGCGCGAGGTACAAAATTCGGTGGGATTATCGCGCCGCCGATGTTTGTAAATGCGATAGCCTTAGCCATGGGGGGCGTTGAAATACCCGGCTGTGATCCCTTTATTGCCGGCGCTGAATGGGAGTGGCTTAAGAATATTCATGTTAACGATACGATCTCAGTTACTGATATGCACGTTGATATACAGGATAAGACAAGAAAGGATGGGACAGGCCCACGGCAGTTCCTGCAAACTGGCGAAATGATATACCGGGACCAGAGGGATGAGGTTATATGTACTTGTAAAAGGATGACCATGAGCATTGAGATGCCTGCCGGGATAAGTGGAGAAAAGAAAACCGGAACTGCCAAACCAGAACAGGTCCTTTACAGGTACTCTGAAGAAGACCTGGCAGCGGTTGACCGGGCCTATGCAGAAGAAGAAATAAGGGGTCCTGAGTCCAGATATTGGGAAGACGTTCAGGAGGGTGACCTGCTGAAACCGGTATTGAAAGGACCCCTTACGCACGGCGACATGCTGGCCTTTATAGGCGGTGTCGGCTGGATGAGTGAAGCTCATGGATTGGCCAGGGCGCTTTTCAGGAGATATGCACCGGTTACCCATACGGATTCTGAAACCGGCATTACCGAATGGCAATTTGCCGGACATTTCGTCGACCAGATAGGACGGGAAGTCGGCCTTCAAGGAGCCAACAACCTGGGTATACAGACATGCTGCTGGCTCGGTCACCTGGTCACTAACTGGATGGGTGACGAGGGGTTTCTTAAGAAGCTGGCCGTGCAATGCAGGCAGATCATCTATATCGGAGATACCATCCGCTGTCTCGGCAGGGTAACAAGGAAATATATGGAGGATGGCGATTACCTGGTGGAATGTGAGATCCGGGCAGATAACCGCAAAGGTGATATCGTGGCGCCGGGCCGCGCTGTGGTCGCCCTTCCGTCAAGGTGTATGTAAAGATATGCAACTCGAACTTAAAGATATCAACGTTTACTACGATAAGGTACATGTGTTATCTGATGTTTCGCTGGGGGTTGAGCCCGGATCAGTCGCTGCCCTGATCGGGGCCAACGGAGCAGGTAAGACGACCACGCTGAGGACCATATCCGGATTGAAGAGGGCAGCAGCGGGAGAGATACAATTTGAAGGAGAGAGGATCGATCGGCTCGCCGTCGAGGAAATAGTGAAAAGGGGCATAATACATGTGGCGGAAGGCGGCAACCTGTTCCCTTATATAAGTGTACTGGACAATATCAAGATAGGCGCTTACCTGCAGAATAACACAGATTTCAAGAGCCGGCTGCAGGATATCTACCGGAGGTTCCCCATACTGAAACAACGATCCGGGCAGATGGCCGCGACCTTAAGCGGCGGTGAAAAACAGATGCTGGCGGTAGCCCGTGCCCTGATGGCCAGGCCGAAGTTATTGCTGCTGGATGAACCAACCCTGGGATTATCACCTGTCATGTCCAGGCAAATAGCCGGCATCATAACTGAGATCAACCGTGACGGCATCAGTGTTATCCTGGTGGAGCAGAACGCCCGCATGGCACTCTCGTTGGCCACCACAGGCTACGTGATGGAAACCGGCAGAATTGTCATGGTAGACGAGGCATCAAAGTTGCTGGATAATGAGCATGTGAAAATTGCTTACCTGGGCGGATAAGACTGACACCGTTCATGCCTGCAAAGAAGGTTTTAACCAGGGGTAACTATATTGAAGAAATATTCTATCGGGCTCGATTATGGGACTGAATCGGCGCGCGCTGTTTTATTAGATATCGTAACCGGGGAGACTGCTGCTACCGCTGTTTGCAGTTATGCTGATGGTGTCATAGAAAAAACCCTGCCGGGTGGACAGGAAATGCTCCCTCACGAGTGGGCCCTGCAAAACCCAACCGACTGGCTGACCGCGCTGGAAGCTACAGTTACTTCAGTGATAAAGCAGGTAAAGGCCGAGCCTGAATCAATAGTGGGCATAGGTGTAGATTTCACTTCCTGTACAATCCTCCCGGTTGATGCTGAAGGCACACCGCTTTGCCTGCTGGAAGCCTACCACTACAGGCCGCATGCTTGGGTAAAGCTCTGGAAACATCACAGCGCAGCGCCTCAGGCGCAGAGGGTCAGCCAATTAGCTGCAAGCAGCAAAGAGCCATGGCTGGCCCGTTACGGCGGTTTCATCTCTTCGGAATGGGTAATGCCCAAGGCCCTACAGATCGCAGAAGAGGCTCCTGATATATATGATGCCGCGCGTTACATAGTTGAGGGGGCGGATTGGATAACCTGGCAGCTTACCGGTAAGCTTACCCGCAACGCCTGCGCGGCCGGCTACAAGGCGACCTGGCACAAAGCTGAAGGGTTCCCTTCCGGGGATTTCCTTGAGGAACTGCACCCGGCCATGCGGGATCTATTTTCTTCCAGGCTGTCCGGACCGGTGCTGGCGCCGGGGCAACTTGTGGGAGGGCTGACATCCTATTGGGCAAAAAGGCTTGGGCTGTCTGAAGGCACCCCTGTAGCTGCTCCCATCATTGATGCACACAGTGGCGTGCTGGGAGCCGGGGTGAACGGACCTGAGATTATGTTTATGGCCATGGGAACCTCAACCTGCCACATGCTGATGTCTAAAAAAGAGGTGCTGATTGAAGGTGTAGCGGGAGTGGTGGAAGACGGGATCCTGCCGGGTCTTTATGCCTACGAGGCAGGTCAGGCGGGTGTCGGGGATATCTTTGCCTGGTTCGTCGAGAATGCAGTTCCTCACACATACCAGGATGAATCTAAACAGAGGGGCCTATCATTGCATGACATTCTGGCGGAAAAGGCTTCACGGTTGCGGCCCGGGCAGAGCGGTTTACTGGCCCTGGACTGGTGGAACGGCAACCGTTCTACTCTATCGGACGCCGACCTGAGCGGACTTGTTGTGGGTTGCACGCTATCAACAACGGCAGAGGAGATTTACCGTGCCCTGATAGAAGCCACTGCCTTTGGCACAAGGGTGATTATCGATGCTTTTACTGGAAAGGGCATACCGGTCAGGTCAATAGTAACAGGCGGCGGCTTAACCAGGAATGCCATGCTGATGCAGATCTACGCAGATGTCACAGGCCGCGAAATGAAAGTGGCCGGATCAATGCAGGCCGCGGCTCACGGCGCAGCCATTTTAGGAGCAGTCGCAGCCGGCCAACAGGGCGGTTATCAATCCCTGACAGAAGCGGTGTCACGCCTGACCCCGGCGCCGGCCAGGGCATTCAAGCCTATCCCGGGTCATATACCGGTCTATGACTCGATTTTTCAGGAATATAACCGGTTGTATAACTATTTCGGCCGCGGGCAGAATAACGTTATGAAGTTTTTACGCAGCCTGCGCGACATATAGATTTATTTACCATAATCCGAAAGTACGCAGATCAAGGAGGCGATCGTGACTAATTCTAAAAGAAACAGGGAGCAACTTGCCTTAAATAATCGCGTCGCCTCTATGCCCAAGATAGGGATCAGGCCGGCTATTGACGGGCGGAGGAAAGGCGTCCGTGAATCGCTCGAACGGCAAACAATGGCCATGGCCCTATCATTGGCGGAATATCTGTCAGGGCAACTGCATTATTCAAACGGGCAACCGGTTCAGTGCGTAATCGCTGACCAATGTATCGGAGGCATAGCTGAATCGGCCTGGTGCGCTGAGAAATTTGCCAGGGAAAACGTCGGCCTTTCTATAACGGTGACGCCCTGCTGGTGTTATGGGACCGAAACAATGGATATGAATCCATATATACCCAAAGCGGTATGGGGTTTCAATGGTACCGAGAGACCGGGTGCCGTATACCTGGCGGCCGTGCTGGCAGCGCACAATCAGAAGGGGTTGCCGGCCTTCGGCATATACGGCCAGGATGTCCAGGACGCCGGCGATACCTCGATCCCACATGACGTACAGCAAAAGATACTGCAATTCGCCCGCGCCGGACTGGCAACGGCTGCTATGCGAGGCAGGTCATACCTGGCCATGGGTGGCGTTTCCATGGGCATAGCCGGTTCCATCGTAGATCACGCTTTTTTTGAAAGTTACCTGGGTATGCAGGTGGAAACTGTGGATATGT
>JBFYUA010000070.1:0-3585 GCA_041300305.1 Dehalococcoidia bacterium
TTTTCAGGGTAGAAGGCTCGCCACTGGCCGTTGGTACCCAGCAGGTCTTCCCTCTTTAGTCCCGACAGTGCTTCCAGCGCCGAGTTCCACTGCGTGACTTTATGCTCACTGTCGATCTGGAAAACGGGCAGCGGGAACCCGTCTAATATCCTGGCCAATATCTCGCCGGTGCTGGCCGGCCACGGCTCTTTTCTCAGCATTATCCTGACTACGATGTATATCAGCAGCCCGGCAGTGACGGCCAGGGCAATCAGCAAAGTGATTATGATAAATGTGCTTGTCAAAACGGTTTCCCCTGTATTGTCCCCGCACTAAGATGTCAGGTAATGTCGTTCAGGGTAAGCAAACCCTTTTTCATCGCTTCGATCATGGCTTCGGTACGCGAACCCACGCCGAGCTTATTGAAGATGGACCTCAGGTGGCTTTGTATCGTGCTCACGCTCAAATTCAGCTCCTGCGCTATGCCATTGTTGGTCAAACCCGTAGCCGCCAGCCTGAGCACGTGGGATTCACGGTCACTGAGCGCATCATGCGACTGCTCTTTGGGGGGCCCCTCCTTCAAAGAGCGTATCTGGTGCAAGACCTTTTTAGCTATGGTCGGGTGAAGCACAGAGTCGCCCTTGTAAACCGTCTTGATGGCCTCGATCAGCTCCTGCATCCCAACGTCCTTGAGAAGGTAGCCTGCCGCGCCGGCTGAGAGCACCGAGAAGACATATTGCTCATCATCGTAAGCGGTCAGTATCAAGATGGCCACAGAAGGCTGGAACGACTTTATCCGGCGGGTGGCTTCGATGCCGTTGAGCACCGGCATGGAGATATCCATGAGGATGACATCGGGGACCAGATTTTGCGCCAGCCGGACGGCCTCTTCCCCGTCCCTGGCCTCCCCCACGACATTGAATTCCGGCTCACGTGAAAGCGATTCATGTATGCTCTCACGCACAACGGCATGGTCCTCTGCCAGCAGAATTTTTATTGAATCCACTTTAAGCTAATCCTAAGAAAAGATACAGTTAGTATACAACTGCGTTTAAGCGCAAGTAAAGGATTCCGCTCACGGGCGAAGCCGCGATGTTGAATAATTCCGCCGGGCGCAATAGACTTTAATCATATTTTATTAATTACTGTAAACTGAAGTACATGCAGGAGATTTATGCGTCTTTCTTGAGATTCCTCGATCAAGAGGACAGGCGGGCATGCGTAGAACTGGCCATCACCCGGCTGGCTTCAGGTGAAATCGGTATTGTTCCTCTCTACCAGCAGGTGCTGACGCCGGCTTTGCGTGAAAGGGTCAATCACAATACCGGAAAACCCCTGTCCGTCTGGAAAGAACATGTCAGGACGTCTATCATACGCACCGTTGTTGAATGCTGCTACCCGTATGTAATCAAGGATATATCGCAGCCTTGCAACAAAGGCAGGATCATTATATGCTGCCCGCTTGAGGAACTCCACGAGATCGGCGCCCGCATGGTCACGGACTTCTTCATCCTCTGTGGTTTTGAAGCTATTTTTATCGGCGCTAATACCCCGCACCGTGACATTGTCGAGGCAATTGAGGACGCCCTGCCGGATTACGTAGCCATCAGCGTGAGCAATAACTATAACCTGGTAGCCGCCAGGAGGACTATCCGGCAGCTAATCGAGGTTAAAGAGAAAGAACAACTGAGATTCAGGATAATAGCCGGCGGTACCGCCTTTGAGGGCAGGCCCGGTCTCGCCGGGGAGATCGGCGCTGAATTCCTGTTGCAGACGTTTGAAGACATAAAGTGTTTCGCGGAGGGTGGTTGAAATGCTGCCTCTTAAGATAGCCTTCCGCTTCCTGCGCTCAAATCCCTCTCAGACGGCGCTTATCACCTGCGGCATGGCCGTTGCCGTCTCCATCCAGGTCTTCGTAGGGCTGCTGATCGGCAGCCTGCAATCCAGCCTGGTAGACAGGACAGTACGCAACTCGCCGCAGGTAACCGTCTCCTCCAATACCAGGGTGCCCTCTATCTTCGCCTGGCACCGCATCATCGATACGGCGCGGCGCAGCAATCTCATCAGCGCTGCTTCGCCGGTAGCCGCAGGCAGCGCTATCACCGTCTCGAATGAAAAAACCATACCTTTGTTGCTCAAGGGTGTGCATATAGATGAAGCCAATCTTATCTACAAACTGAAAGAAGCGGTTTACCAGGGCAATCTTTACGTCGGCAGCCGTGATGCCCTGATCGGCCGCGAACTTGCTGCGGAAATTAAAGCCGGCGTCGGTGACAGGCTGACAGTCGTACTGCCCGACGGGACGGAGACTATCTTTACCATCAGCGGACTTTATGACCTGGGCTCAGCCGCAGTCAATAAGACCTGGGTGATCGCTAACCTGCGTACAGTCCAACAGCTACTCGGCCTGCCCGGCCGCGTCACGTCCATAGAGATGGCGGTACCCGACGTGTTTAATGCCGACAGCGTGGCCACCCAATTGAAGAACGAAATCAATGACAGCGACCTCAAGTTTGATAACTGGAAGGACCAGAACAGGGAGTTGCTGGGCGCGCTACGCAGCCAGGGCATATCAAGCATTATTATACAGGTTGTCATCATCTTCTCGGTCATCATCGCTATCTCCAGTGTGCTGGCCATAACCGTCCTGCAGAAATCCCGCCAGATCGGCATACTCAAGGCCATGGGCATCAGGGACCTTACAGCCAGCCTGATCTTTATCTACGAAGGGCTCCTGCTGGGGTTGGCAGGTTCGCTGCTGGGCATCGCGCTGGGCCTCGGATTACTTTACTCGTTCGACGCCTTCACCGGCACAGCAGGGGCAAGCAATACCATTAAGATAGAAATAGATTACAGTTTCGTATTGTTATCATGGGGGATAGCCTTGGCCGCTTCCACGCTGGCGGGGTTTTTCGCCGCCAGGCGTTCCCTCAAACTAAATCCTATCGATGTGATCAGGGAAGGCTAAATGGCTGCAATTGTCGAACTGAAAAAAGTTGACAAGGTCTACCGTGGTACCGTTGATACCCAGGCACTGTATAACATAGACCTGGCCTTCGAGCAGGGCTCATTCAACTCAATTGTCGGCGAATCCGGAAGCGGTAAATCCACGTTGCTCAATATAATAGGTATACTGGACCAACCATCCTCAGGTGAACTGTGGCTGGAAGGTCAACCCACAACGTCCCTGGACCCCAACAGCCTGGCGGGACTGCGTAACCGCAGCATAGGGTTCGTTTTTCAGTTCCACTACCTTCTGCCTGAATTCAGTGCTATGGAAAACGTCCTTATTCCCTACCTCATCGGCCACAGGAATGCCGATAGCAAGGTGAAAAAGAGGGCAGAGGAGTTATTCGACCTGATGGGCATTGCAAAGGTGAAAAACAACATGGCCAACAGGATGTCAGGCGGCCAGCAGCAGCGCACCGCCATCGCCCGCGCCCTGATGAATAATCCCAGGGTTTTTCTGGCCGATGAACCGACCGGCAACCTCGATTCGGAGAATACCGCGGTTATTTACAGGATATTCCGTGAAGTGAACCGGCAATTCGGCACCACCTTCATCATCGTCACCCACGACAGGCGTATCGCTGAGCAAACCGACCG
>JBFYUA010000101.1:0-3201 GCA_041300305.1 Dehalococcoidia bacterium
AGAGGATTTCAGGCAGTATCCTTATTCAGGTTCATCGTTATTCGATATTAAAGAAATGTAGGGATGGGCCTTCAGGCCCGTCCGCTCTTACTTTCGGGCGCACCTGAAGGTACGCCCCTACGGTCAAATTCCCTTGCCTGCCCAAATAATCTATAATTTACAAACTAATCTTTACGGAGGCTCTATCATGCAGTTGAGAATTCCAGGCCCTACCCCCTGCCCGGACGAGGTGCTCCAGGCCATCGGCCGCCAGATGATCAATCACCGCGGCAAGGAGTTCGGAGCGTTGCAGAACCGCATAACACCAAAGCTGCAGCAGTGCTTTCAGACCAAAAACGACGTCCTCATCCTCACCACCTCCGGCACCGGCGGACTGGAATCTGCAGTTGTTAATATGCTTTCCCCGGGTGACAGGGTGCTGGGTGTCTCCATCGGCATCTTCGGTGACCGCTTCGCCGAATGCGCCAAGGTATACGGCGCCGAGGTGGTCCCGCTCAAGTATGAATGGGGCCAGGCCGTCAACCCGGACGACGTAAAAAAGGCGCTGAATGAAAACCCCGGCATCAAAGCCGTGCTGGTCACACACAACGAGACCTCCACCGGCACCACCAACCCCCTCAAAGATATCGCCAGGGTAGTCAAAGAAGCCGGCAAGCTGATACTGGTAGATGCGGTAAGCAGCATGAGCTCCATCGACGTGCAGGTGGACGCCTGGAACTTGGACGTAGTAGTCTCCGGTTCGCAGAAAGGCTGGATGGTCCCGCCCGGCCTGGCCTTCGCCAGCGTCAGCGAGGAAGGCTGGAAGGCGCACGCCCAGGCGAAAATGCCCCGGTTCTATTTTGACTACACCCGGGCCAAGAAATTTGTCCCGGACGGCCAGACCCCGTGGACCCCGGCCATTTCGATCTACTTTGGCCTGGACGTTGCCCTCGATATGATGCTTAAGGAAGGGCTGCAAAATATCTTCGCGCGCCATGCCCGCGTTGCCGACAAGGCCAGGAAATGGGTCAGGTCCAGAGGCCTGGAGCCGCTCGTGGCGGACGAGAAGAACGCCTCGAATACCGTAACGGCGGTGAAAGCCCCGGCGGACATGGAAGTGTCCAAATTCACCGGCGCGCTGCGCGATGAATACAAGGTGGTCATCGCCGGCGGCCAGGGCGGCATGAAGGGCAAGGTTTTCCGTATCGGCCACCTCGGTTTCGTCAGCGAGAAGGACATGGACGAGGTGCTGGCCGCTATGGACAAGGCGCTGCCCGGTGCAAAGAAAGCGTAAAGTATACGCCCGAAAGCGGGCGCACCTGAAGGAACGCCCCTACAACGGGGGAAACACGGGCGCACCTGAAGGAACGCCCCTACAACGGGGGAAACACGGGCGCACCTGAAGGAACGCCCCTACGGGTATATGGTTGCCTGGCAAAGAATTATTATATTTAAGGGGAGAATGATACCATGAAAGTTTTAGTAGCTGACCCGTTGGCGCCCGAGGGCATGGAGAGCCTCAAGGCCATGACCGAGGTGGATGTCAAGCTGGGCCTCAAGCCGGACGAGTTGAAGGCGGTGATCGGCGAGTATGACGCCATCATTGTGCGCAGCGAAACGCAGGTCACGGCGGACGTTATAAAATGCGGCGCGAAGCTGCAGATCATTGCGCGCGCCGGCGTGGGCCTGGATAACGTGGATATCAACGCCGCTACCCAGCAGGGCATCATGGTTATCAATGCCCCCACCGGCAACACGGTGGCTGCCGCCGAGCACACCATGGCGCTGATGCTGGCCATGGCCCGCAATATACCGCAGGCCCATTCCACACTCAAAGCCGGTAAATGGAACCGCAAGGAATACACGGGGGTGGAACTGCGCAATAAGACCCTGGGCATCATCGGCCTGGGCAACGTGGGTTCCGGTGTGGCGGCGCGCGCCAAGGGCTTCGAGATGAGGCTGATAGGCTATGACCCTTTCGCCTCGCAGGAATATGCCCAGTCGCTGGGCATAACGCTGGCGCCGCTGGAGCAGCTTTATAAGGAGTCTGATTTCATCACGCTGCACCTGCCCCTGACGCCGCAAACCAGGGGGATGATCGGCGCCAGGGAGTTTGCCCTGATGAAGAAGGGAGTGCGCCTGGTCAATTGCGCGCGCGGGGGCCTTATCGACGATGAGGCGCTGCTCAAGGCCATCGAAGATGGCAAGGTGGCGGGCGCCGCCATCGACGTTTTTCCCGTGGAACCCTGCACCGAGGGGCCGCTCTTTAAAAACGATAAGGTCATTGTCACGCCACACCTGGGCGCATCCACCAAAGAGGCGCAGACCAACGTCTGTATCGACGTGGTTGACCAGATAATCGATGTGCTCAACGGCAAGCCGGCGCGCTTCGCGGTCAATGTCCCGCAGATACCGCCGGAACTGCTCGAGGTGCTGCGGCCTTACATGGATGTGGCCAATGTGGTCGGCAAGATGGCCGGTCAGCTCATGGGCGGACAGCTTAAGGGATTGAAAATAAAGTACTCGGGCGAGATAGCGCAGTACGACACATCCGCGCTCAAGGCGTCTATTCTGAGCGGCCTGCTGGACACCGTCAGCGAGGAGCACGTCACCCTGGTCAATGCCGGGGTCATCGCCCAGCAGCGCGGGCTCAAGATATCCGAGCAGAAGGAGACCGAGGTCGCCAACTATGCCAGCTTGGTATCCCTGGAGGTAATCGCCAGCGGCGGTACGGTGGACGTGGCTGGAACGGTCCTGCGCGATGAGACGCACATTGTCAGGGTTAACCAGTTCTGGCTGGACATCGTCCCGGCGGGCGGCTATTTTATGCTTTGCTATCATACCGACAAGCCCGGGCTTATCGGGGCTGTGGGCACCATTACCGGCAAGAATAACGTCAACATCAGCGCCATGCAGGTGGCGCGCATCCGGCCCCGGGGTGAGGCCATGATGATTTTATCTATCGACGAATATGCCGACGATTCCATCATCAAGAAGATACTCGAAGTGCCGGATATCACCGGCGTGAAGCTGGTCAAACTGTAAATTAGAACACGGCGGGCGCACCTGAAGGAACGCCCCTACGACGGGGAAAACACGGACCCAAATGTAGGGACGGGCCTTCAGGCCCGTCCGCTCTTTCTTTCGGGCGCACCTGAAGGTACGCCCCTACGACGGGGTAAACACGGACTCAAATGTAGGGACGGGCCTTCAGGCCCGTCC
>JBFYUA010000105.1:0-6251 GCA_041300305.1 Dehalococcoidia bacterium
CCGCGCGTTTTGCGCTGCCTGTGCTATCGCTGGCCTGGCTATCTCTGACTGCTTCACTCATCGCCCGTGCCATCTCCACCGGGCATGTGCCCTTCACCGATATGTATGAGTTCTCGGCCTCGTTCAGCTGGGGCATCCTGCTGGCAGTGTTGCTATTCTGGTGGAGGTTCAGGAGCGATGTTATCAGCGCGGCAGGTTCGTTGGTGGCTTTTGCCCTGCTGGTCTTCGCTTTCTGCCAGCCTTCGCAACACACTCCCCTGGTCCCGATGCTCAATCAACCCTGGCTGCTGCCGGCGCATGTTTCCTGCGCTATCATCGCCTATGGCCTGTCCGCGCTGGGTTTTGCCTCCGGGGTGCTTTTCCTGGTCAGGGCGAGATACGCGGCGGCGTTTTTACCACGGCCGGAAATACTGGACAGGATAGGATATGAATCAGTGCTGACAGGCTTTTTTTTCTGACCGCGGTGCTTGTCCTCGGCTCCATCTGGGCAAATATAGCCTGGGGCAGCTACTGGTCGTGGGACCCCAAGGAAACCGCCGCGCTGGTTACCTGGATAATCTATGCCGGCTATTTATTTACACGGTTTGTGCTTAAATGGCGGGACAGCCGCAGCGCATGGTTCCTGGTCATCGGGTTCCTGGCTGTGCTGGTCACTTTCTTCGGCAACTTCTTCTTCGGCGGGCTGCACAGTTACGCCTGATACGGCAGGCAGGTGCGGCACTAAACGGTCACCGCAGCAGGTAAGTAAACCTCGTGAGTCTCTATAATCAGAGGCAGGCCCTCTTCAGCCCTGGCCTTTAGTATCTCTCTTATCTCGTCAGTAACAATTTCTGGAGTTTCGTTGGGGATTTGTTCTCCATCCTCTTGCAGTACTTCGATAACCAGCAATATTGCTTGCTTAACGTTTTCCATGGTCTCTTCAAGAGTTTCTCCCTGGCTGATGCACCCGGGCAGGGCAGGGCAGCTTACTACATACCCACCTTCATCGGCCGGCTCTAAAATCACCGTGTATTTTATTGGTTTTGCATTTATCATATTATGTTTATCGATGAAAAGATTATACGAAAAAGCACTATGCATTATTGCCGATTTTTGTGGGCGCCTGTCGTCCCCTTGACTATGTAGATGATGAGCGAAACCAGCGAGTAAAGCAGCCCCAGCAGGATGAGGCTGAATTTGCAGGTGGCACAGAAGGCGGAGATAGCGGGGTAGGGATCCGATGCCCCGTTAAACATCATGGTGATAAGTGCGTAATTCTCAACGGCATCGAAGATGGCGGCCAGCCAGAGACCCCAGGCCAGTAGCATGCCGAGGTTTCGCCAGCCTTTGGCTGCCAGGACACCCGCTCCCATTACGCAGGCCAGTGCGATGGTGGTGGAATACACCGGCATATACAGGAAATCGAATCCCAGGTTGAAGCAGGCCCGCAGCTTGGCCAGCGCGTCCCAGGCATTTATAACACCCGCAGCCTTGGCCGCGGTGTTGGCAAACTCGTAGTCAACGATGTTGGGGGCAAAGGGGCCGATCATGCGCATGATGACCGACGTGGCTAATGTAGCGCCCAGCAGCCAGAGGAATACTGCCAGCTTCTTGCCCTGAGGTATCGAATTCAGCGGATTGTTTATAATCATGTTGTAATTATCTTTACGGGGAACGGTTTTGTCAATGGTGGCAACAGCCTCATGCTTGTTGCCTGACTCCCAACACTATCTTGTATAGCAGCGTCAGGATAAGTCCGCCCATGGCCCACACCCCCAACACGATAAGCGCTTCATTGATAGTAGGCACATATTCAAAAACCTCGCCCAGGGGATTGGGGATGAAACCAGGCACTATCAGGCCGAGGCCTTTATCTATCCAGACGGATACAATAACGGCGGCGCAGGCCGGGACCAGGGTTGCAGCGTTTTTGCGCGTAGCCGGCAGCAATAGAAGGATGATGGCTGCTGTGGCCAGGGCAACCGCTGTCCACATCCAGGGGACGAGGCCGTAGTGGCCATCCAAACCGAAAAACAGGTACTGGAAATGCGCCATGGCCTCCGGTTCCTGGCTGTAGAAAACGGTGAATATCTCCAGCAACAGGAAGAAAACTGTAGCGATGATGCCGTAGGCAACGATTTTTGCCACTTTATCTATTGAACCGCTGCCCGGGTCGAATCCACCCCATTTTTTCAGCAGCAGTGCCAGCAGTATCAGCAGGGCTGGACCCGAGGCGAAGGCCGAGGCGAGGAAACGCGGCGCCAGCAGTGCCGTCATCCAGAAGGGGCGCGCCGCCAGGCCGGCGTAGATAAAGGCGGTAACCGTGTGGATGCTGATGGCCCAGGGTATGGAAAGGATGATAACAGGCCTGGTCCAGGCCGGCGGCGGCAGCTCTTTGCTGTCGGCATCGAGCGTGACCCAGCCGATGATGATGTTGAGAACCAGGTAACCGCTCAGCACCACCGTGTCCCAGAACAGGATGGATGTGGGCGAGGGATAAAGGAAGAGGTTGAAGACGCGCGAAGGCTGGCCCAGGTCAACCACGATGAATGTGATGCAGCCAACCACCGCGGCGACGGCCAGGAACTCGCCGAGTATGATTATTTTCCTGAAGGCCTTCTCATTGTGCAGGTAGTAGGGTATGACCAGCATGACGGCGGAGGCGGCCACTCCCACGAAGAAGGTGAAGTTGGCGATGTAAAGTCCCCACGATACGTCGCGGGAAAGGCCGGTGACGCTCAGACCGAGGTCAAGCTGCCTCAGGTAGGCCAGGAAACCCACGGCAATAACGGTGAGCAAAACGCCCAGCAGCGTCCAGTACTTTGCCCCGCATTTGAAGACTGCCTCTATCATAAATACCTACACTATGTAATAAACCTGGGGACGCGTGCCCAGTTGTGTCTTGCGCGTCAGGGAGTAGCCCTGTGACAGCACGCGCTGAATATCCGTGCCGGGCTTGATTTCGCCAAAGGTAAGCGCGCCCGTTTTGCAAGCCTCCACGCAGGCTGGCTGTAAACCCAGCGCCAGGCGCTCCTCGCAGAAGTTGCATTTCTCCACCACGCCTTTAGTGCGTGTGGGATAATCCAGATTAATTTCCTTGACATAAGGCACAGGATCGCTCCAGTTGAAGCTGCGCGAACCGTAGGGGCAGGCCGCCATGCAATAGCGGCAGCCGATGCAGCGGTGGTAGTCCATCATCACTATGCCGTCGTCCCTCCGCCAGGTGGCCTGAGTGGGACATACCCTTACGCAGGGAGGGTTGTCGCAGTGGTTGCAGAGCAGCAGCACGCGCGCATCTTTCAGCGGCGCGTACTGAGTCTCCTGGCTGCTAAAAGCCTGGCCGTAAGTAGCTTCCCTGATCCACTGGACCTCTTTCCTGGCCGTTTCGATTTCGGGGATATTGTGTACCGAGTGACAGGCCAGCACGCAGTCGCGGCAACCGGCTTCAGCAGTGCAGGCTTTGAGGTCGATAGCCATGGCCAGACGGCCGGGCACGGTGTTCTCAAAACCGAACGCGCGGGCGATTTCGGGACGTGCCAGCAGGTCGATAGCAGGTTTGGCGGCAGCGGCAAGCAGGCCGAGCGAGGCGAGTTTGAGGAAGGTCCGGCGGTCGAGGTTCATTTCATCTCTCCCGATGCTCCCGTCGGTTGGGGCGGGATGTTGTGGCAACTGTAGCAATTTGGCGCTATGCCGTTATAGTTATGGCAGCGGTCGCAGAACTCAGCCTTGTTGGGATGGCATTTCAGGCAGGTGCCGGTCAGGCTGATATCGTAGGTTTTATTGTCGGTGGCGGTGTAAACACGGTCACCCTGGCGCACAGCCTGGTCGCGCCATTGCTGGAGCAGCAGCGTATGATATTTGCGCATATACTCCGCGGATTCGACGCACTGCCCGCTGCCCGGGTATATCACCGGGCCGGGGGGATAGGCGGCCTTGCCCTGGGCGGCCATGTACCACAGCGGGAAAGTGGCCAGGCAGAGAAAAACAGCCAATCCGCCCAGCACCTTGCCTTTATCAAACATCGTACTTGCCCTCTTCAGCCTGGGGATCCAATGGCTCGCCGCGCAGATCGGTCTCCCTTATTTTCTCACCGTTCATGATAAGCGCGTTGCCCAGCAGTTCATGCACGCCTGCCGTCTCCACGCCGGGGCACCAGTATTCCAGCAGCGGCGGGAACGAGGCCTTGTCAATGGCGCAGATGCAGGCCAGCATGTTCACGCCGTGCTTGTCCTGCACGTATTTGACGGCGTTGGCCCGGGGCAGGCCGCCGCGCAGGCGCATCTCAAGGTTCTCATCCGGTCCCAGCCCGGCGCCGCTGCCGCAGCAGAAGGTGCGCTCGCGGATGGTATTCTCAGGCATCTCGTAAAAATAATTGCAGGCATGATTAATAATATAGCGCGGTTCCTCCAAAAGCCCCATCGAGCGCGCCGGGTTGCAGGAGTCGTGATAGGTTACCTTCCACCTGTCATTGCGTGAGGGGTCGAGTTTGAGCTTATTGTGATAAATCAAGTCGGCGGTGAATTCGCAGATGTGCACCATTTTAGTGGACTTAGCATTTTCAAATTTTGTGCCGGTGATAGGCGAGGCCGGTTCCTGCAGGAAACCAGCCGGGCCGTTGAAGGTATCCATATACTGGTGTATTACCCGCCACATGTGGCCGCATTCGCCGCCCAGTATCCATTTCACACCCAGCCGTTGAGCCTCGGCGTAAATTTTGGTGTTAAGGCTCTTGGCGTAGTCGGCGCCCAGGAAAAGTCCGAAGTTGCCGCCCTCGGAAGCATAGGTGCTGAAGGTGTAGTCCAATCCTATTTCGTGGAAGAGCATGATGTAACCCAGCAGTGTGAACCAGGCCGGCTGTGCGAAGAAGTCGCCCGAAGGCGTGACAAAGAGTATCTCCGCGCCCTTTTTATTGATGGGGACCTCTATCTTTATGCCGGTGATACCCTCTATCTCTTCGGCGGCAAATTCCAGGCTCTGCTTGAGCGCATGCGGCGGTATGGCCAGGTGGTTGCCGGTGCGGAAGCAGGCTGAAGCTGGTCCGACCACCCACTCGGTAGAGCAGCCTACCAGGTTGAGTAATTCGCGTCCGAACATGGTTATCTCGCAGGTGTCGATGCCGTAGGGGCAGAAGACCGAGCAGCGGCGGCACTCGGAGCATTGGTAAAAGTAATAGTACCACTCCTTGATGACCTTCTCGTCCAGTTCGCGCGCGCCCCCTACTTTGCCGAAGACTTTGCCTCCCGCGGTGAAGTGTTTACGGTAGACAGAGCGCAGCAATTCAGCGCGCAGCACGGGCATGTTCTTGGGGTCGCCCGAACCGATGAAATAGTGGCATTTGTCAGCGCAGGCGCCGCAACGGACGCAGATATCCAGGAAGAGCTTCCATGAGCGGAATTTCTCCAGCCGCTCCTGCATGCCACCGGTCACCAATTGCTTGAAATCCAGCGGCAGCTTCCAGTCCTCGTCCTGCGGGTTCCACTGCCGAGGGTTGGGCAGTTGCAGGGCCTCCTGGTTCTTGAGCGGAGCGGAATAGCAGTAGCTGCCCTTCTTGAACTCGACGGCCGACTCCAGCCAGTCCCTTGCCGGCGGGCGGTGGTCGACCAGCGCCATCTCCTGCGGCGTAATCTTCTTCTCCGCCATTATTCCTTCTTCTCCACCGGCAGCCCGGCCGCTATCATCGGCTTGCGGAATTCATCCTCATATTCTTGATAGGTGTGAACCCGCACAGGGCGGTCCCAGGGGTTGATATGCCGAATGGCACGGCTGTCATTTTTCATGTTGCGGGTTGGACTGAATAGTATACCAGGCGCGTGCATCATCTTGCTGAAGGGGAAATAGGCCAATAGTGTGCAGGCCAGCATTAAATGGATATAAAAGGCCAGGCCGATATCCGTGCCGACGGCCGGCCTGAATGTGACCATGGATATAGCCAGCCGCTTGACCGCGTCCACGTCCACTTTGAAAATCCAGCGCATTAAGATACCGGATATGGCCACACCCATTATCAGCAGCAGCGCCAGGTAGTCGGAGGCCAGCGAGATGTATTTAATCTGTGGTGAGACCACGCGCCGTAAAAAGAGGTAGGTCAGGGCGGCGAGGACAATAAGATCGGTAAGGAACAGGGTTGATAGAGAAAACTGGAAGAGGCTGTCTAAACTCGTCAGCCAGGTGACGGGCAGGAAAACCGGTTCCGTGAAAAAGCGCAGGTGGCGGAAGATGATGATGAGCAGCGACCAGTGGAAAGCCAACCCGCCCAGCCAGAGCCAGCGGCT
>JBFYUA010000127.1:0-3093 GCA_041300305.1 Dehalococcoidia bacterium
CCTTCAGGTGCGCCCGAAAGAAAGAGCGGACGGGCCTGAAGGCCCATCCCTACATTTGGGTCCGTGTTTACCCCGTCGTAGGGGCGTACCTTCAGGTGCGCCCGAAAGAAAGAGCGGACGGGCCTGAAGGCCCATCCCTACATTTGGGTCCGTGTTTCCCCCGTTGTAGGGGCGTTCCTTCAGGTGCGCCCGAAAGAAAGAGCGGACGGGCCTGAAGGCCCATCCCTACATTTAAGTCCGTGTTTCCCCCGTTGTAGGGGCGTACCTTCAGGTGCGCCCGAAAGAAAGAGCGGACGGGCCTGAAGGCCCATCCCTACATTTGGGTCCGTGTTTCCCCAGTTGTAGGGGCGTTCCTTCAGGTGCGCCCGAAAGAAAGAGCGGACGGGCCTGAAGGCCCATCCCTACAAAGGATTGCCGCGCCCTTCCGGCTCGCAATGACGTTTTTAGCCGTTATGTCAATAACGCTATGGTCACGCCGTCCCCTCCTTCCCCCTGCTGGCCCGGCCGGAAGGATTTAACCAGCTTATGTACGGCCAACTGCTCGCGCACCTCGGCGCGCACCGCCCCGGTCCCGTAGCCGTGTATGATGCGAACCTCGGGCAGGCCCGACATGAAGGCATCGTTCAGGTAGGTGTCCAGCGCGGACTCCACCATCTCGGCGCGCTGCCCGCGCAGGTCAAGCTCGGGCGAAGCCGGCCTGATGGTCCTGGGCCTGGCTACCGCCCTTTCCGATTCTTCAGCGGCGGGACCCGGCATATCTAATTTCTCGACACCGTCGATGCGCAGCGTAAGCTTCACGTCGCCCACCTGCGCCTCCAGCCGTCCCTGCCCGGCATGGACCGAAAGCACCGTGGCTACGGTATCCATGTCCTTGAGACGGACGCTGTCGCCAACCGAGATCTCCCCCGCCGGTGGTACCTGTTCCTGTATGGCAGCCAGCCTCTCGCCGAGCTGCCGGCTACGCTCATCGGCCTCACCGGTAATCTTCTCCAGCGCCCGGCGGGCGCGCTCCACCTTCTCCCGGTTGGCCTGCTTTTTCAGCTCGTTCTCCGCCTCGCGGATGGAGCGGTAAAGCCCGGCTATCTCCCGGTTTAGGTTGTCCTGTATCTCGCGCAGCATGTCCCGCTCCCTGTCCCGGATGCGAGCTATCTCGTTTTCCAGGTGCGCTGTCAACCCGGCAGCCTTCACCCGGTCCTTCTCGATGAAACCCTGTGCTTCCGCCAGCCTTTTGCGCTCGGCGGCCAGGTCAACCATCATGGCCTCGACCTCCTGCGAACCCCTGGACATGATGCTGCGGGCGTTATTGACGATGTCCTCCGGCAGGCCGAAGCGCGCCGCGATATTAAGCGCATTGCTGCCGCCGGGTATGCCCACACTCAGCCGGTAGGTCGGCATCAGCGTGACCGGGTCGAAATCCAGCGAGGCGTTGCGCAATCCCTTGTTGAGGTGGGCGAAGGCCTTGAGTTCCGAGTAGTGCGTGGTCACCACCACGGCCGTGCCCTTCTCAACGAAGTGCGCCAGCGTGGCCTGCGCCAGCGCGGCGCCCTCCCCGGGGTCGGTGCTGATGCCCAGTTCGTCCAGCAGCACCAGGCTGTGCGGCGTGGTCCCCTTGACGATGCGGGCGAGGTTGCTGATATGGGCGCTGAAGGTGGACAGCGTCTGCTCGATGCTCTGTTCATCGCCGATATCGGCGAAGACCTCATCGTAAACGGGCATGGCTGTGCCGTCGGCGCAGGGCACGGGCAGGCCGGCCTGGGCCATCAGCGCCAGCAGGCCGATGGTCTTGAGCGCCACCGTCTTGCCGCCGGCATTGGGGCCGCTGATGATGAGGACGGTGAAATCACGCCCCATTTCCACACTGAGCGGAACGGCGTCACCCCTGAGCAGCGGGTGCCGCGCGTTAATCAGCCGCAGATAGCTGCCATGCTCACCTGTAACTATCTCCGGTTCTATGGCCCGGGCCTTTTCGGCGTATAGGGCCTTGGCCAGCGCCAGGTCCAGCCTGGCCAGGATCTCAATATTCAACCTGATGTCTTCAGCCGCCGCGCCCACCAGGGCGCTGAGGGCCGCCAGTATGCGCTCCACCTCCTGCCGCTCCTCAACTTCAAGCTGGCGCAGTTCATTGCCGGCCTCGATAGTTTCCATCGGCTCGATGAAAACCGTGGCGCCGGTATTGGAAACGTCGTGCACTATGCCCTTGAGTTCCCTTTTTGACTCCACCCTGACCGGCAGCACGTAGCGCCCGTTGCGCTCGGTGACCAACTGTTCCTGCAGCATCTCCTGCCCGCGCTTCGACTTCACAATAGAAGCCAGGTTGTCCTGCAATTGCCTGCGCGTATCCTTCAGCCTCCACCTGACGTCCGCCAGGTGAGGGGAGGCGGCGTCCAGCACGTCCCCCGTGGGGGACAGGCACCTGCCTATCTCAGCCTCCGTAGCTGTCAGCACTGCGATGTCCTGCACGATGCCCCACAGGGCGGGCAGGTCGTTGTTCAGCTTGCTCAGCCCGTTGCGCGCCAGGCGGGCGGCAGCAATGGTCTTCATCACCCTGAGCAGAACCAGCGGGTCGAGCGAAACGCCCTTCTCCGCCCGCGTCGCATCCCCGCGCACGTCGTAGGCCTCGCTGATATGGAAATCGGGCCGGACGGAGAGCAGCCGCCGGGCCTCGGCGGATTGCCTGAGCAGGAGTTTGACCCATTCGATATCGGAGGTGGGCTGCAGGTTGAGCGCCAGTTCACGCCCGGCCGCGAAGGAGGTGTAATCTGCCAGCCTTTCCCTCACGCGGGGGAATTCCAGCATGGCCAGGCTGTTGGTGTCCATGGGGGTAATTATACTACGCTGAGACGGGCGGGTTTAAAAACCCGCCCCTACATTACGGTCCGTGTTTTCCCCGTCGTAGGGGCGTTCCTTCAGGTGCGCCCGAAAGAAAGAGCGGACGGGCCTGAAGGCCCATCCCTACATTTGGGTGCGTATCTCCCCCGTTGTAGGGGCGTTCCTTCAGGTGCGCCCGTGTTTCCCCCGTTGTAGGGGCGTTCCTTCAGGTGCGCCCGCCGTGTTCTAATTTACAGTTTGACCAGCTTCACGCCGGTGATATCC
>JBFYUA010000161.1:0-3234 GCA_041300305.1 Dehalococcoidia bacterium
CCAAAAAGTGCTATATTCTTGACCTTATGAAAGAGAATATAGAAGAGATAAAGCAGGGCACGGTTACTTCCCCGCAGGGGTTCCTGGCAGGCGCCGTGGAGGCCGCCATCAAGTACAAGGGCCGCCTGGACCTCGGCATCCTGTATTCCGAGGAGCCGTGCACGGTTGCGGCAGTCTTTACGGCCAATAAGGTCAAGGCCGCTCCCGTCCTGCTCAGTATGAAAAATGCCGGTAAGGGCAAGGTGCGGGCGGTAGTGGTCAATTCCGGCTGCGCCAATGCCTGCACGGGTGACAAGGGTTTGAAGGACGCAGCGGCCATGGCGGAGTCCGCTGCCGCAAAACTGGGCGTCAGGCCTTCACAGGTAATCGTGGCCAGCACAGGCGTGATCGGTATCGACCTGCCCCTGGACAGGATCAAAGCGGGAATCGAGAAAACAGAGCTGTCCGGGGATGGCGGCCACCGCTTAGCGCGGGCTATCATGACCACGGATACATGTCCAAAGGAGATAGCAGTCAGGGCCGTGGACAGCACCGGGCATTACACCATCGGCGGCATTGCCAAGGGCGCGGGTATGATACATCCCAATATGGCCACACTGCTCAGCTTTCTGGCAACGGACGCCAGGGTGGAAGCCGGTTTCCTGCAGAAAGCCCTCAGGGCCGCTGTGGAGAGCAGCTTCAATATGATAACCATCGACGGCGATACCAGCACCAACGACATGGTGTCGATTATGGCCAATGGCGCGGCCAATGGTGATCTCATCACGGAGAAAAATGGCAGGGTGTTCCAGGACGCTTTGGATACTGTCTGCCGTTTTTTGGCCTGCAGCCTTGCGGCTGACGGTGAGGGCGCCACCAAGTTGATTGTGGTAAATATCGAGGGGGCCAAAAGCACTGCTGAAGCCAGGATAATAGCCCGCACCATCGCGGGGTCTGCCCTGGTGAAATCGGCCATCCACGGCAACGACCCCAACTGGGGGCGCATTGTGGCCGCCCTGGGGCGCAGCGGAACGGCCATGGATGAAAAGAAATTGGACGTATTCCTGCAGGAAGAAATGGTCATGCAGGCGGGAAAGCCGATGCCTTTTGTAAAAAACAAGCTCAGCCACAGGTTGAAAACGGATAAGGTCACAATCAGGCTTGGCCTGAATGTGGGAAAAGGCGAAGCCACCGCCTGGGGATGCGACCTCTCTCAAGAGTATGTTACTATAAATAGCGATTACACGACGTAGACATACCCGGGACCGCATATGCTTGGACCTAAAATAATCGTAGTAAAAATCGGCGGCAGCACCCTCGGCCGGCATGACACCACGCTCGAGGACCTGGTTACCCTGCAGAAAAAAAGGGTGCCGGTGGTGGTCGTCCATGGCGGTGGCAATGCCGTTACCGACTGGCTGACCAAGCTGCACATCTCGACGCGCTTTGTGCACGGTTTGCGCGTGACCGATGAGGATACGCTGAAGGTGGTCACCGCCGTGCTGGCCGGCCTGATCAACAAAGAGCTTGTATCGGAGATATGCCGGCTGGGCGGTAGGGCGGTAGGCATAAGCGGCGTGGACGGCGCCATCGTTCTCGGCAAGAACAACAACCGCGAACTGGGATTTACCGCCGAGGAATTGACGGTCAATGCCCACCTGCTCAGGGTGCTGCTCAATGGCGGCTACATGCCCGTCATAGCGCCCGTCTGCCTGAATTCAGCGCCCAAAGGAAACGAGGAAACTAATTTGCTCAACGTCAACGGCGACACCATAGCGGCCCAGATCGCTGCAGCTTTGAAGGCGCGCAAGCTCATCTTTCTCACGGACGTGCCGGGGATTTATGACGAGTCCAAACAGGTGGTGCCGCATATCGATGTAAGCAAGGCGCGCACCATGATAGAGAGCGGCACGGCTTCGGGCGGCATGATAGCCAAGCTGGAGGCCGGCATGATCGCCGCGCGCAAAGTCTCGCTTACACGTATCATCGACGGCAGGGTGGGCCACGCGCTGTTCGATGAAATAGAAGGTAAAGGGAAGGGAACAACCATTGTCAACTAAGAATGCTGACTGGCAGGAACTGGAAAAAAAGGTCTATATGCAACTGGCCCAGCGCTGGCCGGTTACCATCGTGCGCGGCAAGGGCATGAAGGTCCGGGACATCGCGGGCAAAGAATA
Source organism: Dehalococcoidia bacterium (assembly GCA_041300305.1). Lineage (GTDB taxonomy): Bacteria > Chloroflexota > Dehalococcoidia > GIF9 > UBA5629 > CAIMUM01. The sequence goes on from JBFYUA010000161.1 coordinate 2,157, forward strand.
CCTGGACTTCGTAGGCGGCATCGCCGTGACCAGCCTGGGGCACTGCCACCCGGTAATTATGAGGGCCCTGGAGCGGCAGGCCAAAACGCTCATCCAGATGTCCAATATGTATTACACGGTCCCGCAGCTGCAATTGGCGGAACTGTTGGTCAGCACAAGCTGCCTTGACCGTGTCTTCATCGGCAACAGCGGCGCGGAGGCCAATGAGGGCGCCATTAAACTGGCGCGCCGCTATGGTAAAATCAAGCTGGACGGCGCCTACGAGATAATCACTGCCCACGAATCGTTTCATGGCAGAACATTAGCTACGACAGCAGCCACCGGCCAGAACCAGTTCCAGGAGCCTTATACGCCCCTGCCAACCGGGTTCGTCAATGTCGATTTTAACGACCTGGCGGCTATCCAGGCAGCCACAACCAAACTGACCTGCGCAATCATGCTGGAGCCGATCCAGGGCGAGGGTGGGGTCAACATGCCGGACGATGGTTACCTCAAGAAAGTCCGGGCGTGGTGCGATGAGAAAGGGCTACTGCTGATATTGGATGAGGTACAGACCGGCATCGGCCGAACGGGTTCGCTTTACGCTTACCAGCAATACGGCATCGAACCGGATATCATGACACTGGCTAAAGGCCTGGGCGGCGGCGTACCTATAGGGGCCTTTTTGGCTAAAGAGCATGCCTGTGTTTTCAAACTCGGCGAGCACGGCACTACCTTCGGGGGCAACCCGCTGGTCTGCGCCGTGGCCTTCGACGTGCTCAGCTATATAATCGACAAAAACATACCCGGCCACGCCGCCCGCATGGGCCAGTACCTTTGCGGCGGATTGCGGAAACTGGCCGGCAAGTATGACGTGATCAAAGAGGTAAGGGGCAAAGGACTGCTGGTAGCGCTGCAGTTCAAGCAGGATGTCGCCGCCGAAGTGGTGTTGTCCTGCCTTGAGCGGGGCGTCATAACAAACAAGGCCAAAGCAGACGTGATACGGTTTATACCGCCCCTCATCGTCAAAGAGGGGGATATAGACAGGGCGATAAATGTATTGGACAAAGTATTGAAAGAGAGGCAATAAAATGGCAAA
>JBFYUA010000176.1:0-14576 GCA_041300305.1 Dehalococcoidia bacterium
CTCGGAGGACAGTTTCTCGCCGGGCTGCAGCAGCACGCCGTCGGCCTGTGACGTAAGCGTCAACCCGGAAGCGCCGGCCTTGCAATTGACGTGAATAACACCGAACTGGTCGGCTGTGGAGGCGAAGCCGGCTAATATGGCGGTGCGCTGATCGGTCAGCAGTCCCCAGCCTTCGCCCCAAAATTCCCCCCTCCCGCCGGCGATGGGCAATGCCGGGTCATACAGCATCTTGCCGATAAAGGGCTTCATAATGGGAAGGGAATTCACATCCCCCTGCGCGCCATGGCGCAGGCCGGAATAGACCCAGTCATGCCAGCCAACCTTAAAGAAATCCAGCGGGCGTCCCGTGCCGGCAAAATTCAGCCCGGCGCCGCAGGAAGCCTCGGCCTGCAACAGGTCCATATCATGGATGTAAATATTGCCGCTGCCGCGGTTGGTTACCTCCAGCCGCATCAGCAAAAACGGCCGGCTGTCATACAAATTAATGAGAAAATTAAGCTCAAGGCCGTCCTTGCGGCCCCCGCTGGTATAGCAGTACTGCCGTCCCTTGCCGTGTACATCTTCCAGCGGCCCATCGCTGCTTACGGCCGTCCCGCCCCCAAAGCCGGTTATGTGTTTCTTACCACCGGGACTTGCATGGCTGACCCCGATGAGCGCATTGGCAACCGAAGGAGCGGGATTATCATGACGGGCCATACTGATACTGCCGCTATGCATATCGAAAGTGATATTCCACAACCTGTTTTCGATTCTCTGCCCTCTATTATCCATAGCTATCTACCTTAAATTTTAATCTTATCAGCGCCGCGCAGTTACCCTGATGGTGTGCACGTCGCGGTCGCGGCTGTGCGTATATATCAGCAACTGGTTGGCCGCATCCCGCACGCTCGAGCCGTCCGACAGCTTGACCTCGTATCCCCGCGGGTACTGGTAATCGGGGATAAAAACCTCGGTCGGCTTATCGATAGCCGGATCGTGGCTGAACTCTAACTCAAAGACACGCCTCTTGATATCGAAAGAAAACTTGATTAACTCCCCTGCCACCGCTCTCGGATACGGCCTGACCACGGCCTGCAATGCCCGCCCGCCGGAATCGATATCGGAAGGTTCCTTCCTCTCGTCCAACCCGTAAATTGAGAAATCCTCCAGGTTCCAGTGGTCGCCGTATGTATTATCGTTAAAGGCATCGTAGGTCCACAGGTTATAGCTGAGCAGGTTGGCATCCAGCGCCTTGAAGAGGCGGTCCCACTCTTTTACATGCGCGCCGAAATCGCCCGTCCGGTAGGCCGCCTTCTTATTCATGTCATAGCAGATGCCTATCTCGCCGATGACCGTGGGCACGCCACCGCACAGGCCGTTCCCCAGCTCCTTGATACGCCTCATCTGGTCGATGAATGAGGCCTGAACCTTGCCCGGCAGACCCATCACCGGTTTGCCGGTCAGCTTGTCGTTGCCCACCAGCGCGTTGGGGAAAAAGTGATAGGCCTTGGTAACCCAGTGAACGTCGTCGTACCAGTGCGGTTTATATATAATATGCCTGCTGTTGTCTTCACCCATGGGCGGCGGGTTGTAGTCCACATTGGGCGGCGTTAGGAGTATTGCCGCATTGGGGTCGACGGAGTGGATCGCATCGGCAAAGCGGTCGAAATAAAGCTTCTGGTAATCGTTGGTAAAATTGATTACACCGCCGTTCCTGACCGAGAAATAGTCCGGCTGCAGCAACAACGGCTTGCCCGCCTTATCGAGGTCCCAGACCCCGTTGGCCCTCCAGACGCAGTCACAGCCTTCTTTCCAGGCCTTCACGCCACCCGTATTGAGCAGCTTCTTGCCCAGCAATTTGGGCAGGAAGGATTGCCAGACCTCCACCTCCTGCGGGATGCCGGCGCCCAGCAGCATACCCTGGAAGGCGGTGGGGCATTCCCCTTTCTTATAGTGGTACCAGTTGGTGGAATTGAGATCGCGGCAGGCGATGTAGCCGCGGAAAGGCTCGTTCATGGTGTCATAGCCCAGCACAGCGGGCAGGCCCTTCAGCCTCTCCGCTACTTTTTTATAGGCGTTCAGCAGGTGGCCCTGCAGGTACTCCTGGACGGGCCGGCCATCCACTTTTGTAGCCGGAGCGAAGTCATTGCCGCCGAAGAAGAGGGTAAACATGGTAGCGGCGGCCAGCTTGAAGCCGTTGGTGGCCCAGATCTGCGGCATATAATCATCGCCGTATTCCTGGTGGGTGATAGCGGCCCCGCTCTGCTTGAATTTGGTCATATCGAGGCCCACTATGTCGAAGGTCCAACCGGGCGCACCGCAGCCCCCGGTGAAGCGGCTCCAGACGTCCTGGCGGGTGTCTATATACAGCAGCATACCGTATTCGCCGGCCTTGCTGACTATCCTGTACAGGTAATCAAGATACTCCTCGTCGTAAATACCCGGCCCGCCATGCTCAATGGCCTCCCAGGGCACCAGGAAACGGAAAAAAGTCAGTCCCCAGCGCTTCAGTCTGCGGAAATGCTCATCTGCCCCGTCCAGGGGGAAAGGCCTGCCCGCAAATGAGACATTGCGATGGTCAAAAAAACCGTCCCTGATATGGGTGGAGCCGTCCGGGCTGAATGGTACCTTGGCATCCAGGTTTACGCCGCGCAGGATAACCGTCCTGCCGTAATCATCCTTAAAATTGGCGCCTTCTACCCTGATCATTCTACCTCCTTCCTCTTGAGCTTCAGCAACTTTATCAGTGGTTGCTGCAGAGCGAGCGTTTTTCGATGGCCATCAGCTTATCCAGGCGGCGCTTATGCTTGGCCTCGCCTCCAAATTTCGCATTAAGAAAGGCCGTTACCAGCTCCCAGGCCAGTTCGATACCTATCACCCTTGCCCCCAGGCATAAGACGTTCAACTCAACATGTTCCACGCCCTGGTGGGCCGAGAATGTGTCATGGCACACGCAGGCGCGCACACCCGCGACCTTATTGGCCGCCACGCAGACCCCGACACCGCTGCCGCAGATGAGTATGCCGCGCCAGGCCTTGCCCGACGCCACCGCCGAGGCCGCCGCCCCGGCGAAATCGGGATAATCGTCGGCGGCATCATAAGTTAGGGGGCCGGCATCCAGTATCACGTACCTGTCCCCCAGGCGCCGGATAATTTCGTTCTTCATCTCGAAGCCGACGTGGTCACAGCCAAAGGCAACAACCTGTTTCATTTAATCTCCCTCCGGGACGCGTTAGGTAATAAGCCGCTGGAATCAAGCTCCCAGCACAAGGACCTCATAAGGATACACCGCCAGTACGCCCTTATCAACAGGCGAACCGCTGTCGCGGTGCGTTCCCAGCAGCACCTTACACTGCCCGGCATTATCCATTTTATGCTGCCTTGCTGAACCTGCGAAATTGAGGATGACCGTGATCGCAGTGCCCTGGCAGGTCCTGCGGTAGGCAATCACATCCTTATCCGATTCGATAAACTCGAAATCGCCCATGTGCAGCGCCGGTTGCGCCCGCCTGAGGGTGATAAGCCTGCGGTAGAAATTCAGCACCGACAGGGGGTCCTTATCCTGGGTTTCGACGTTCACCGTGGAATAGTCCGCGTTGAGAGGCAGCCACGGCTTCACCGCGGAGAACCCGGCGAACGCACCGGCATTCCATTGCATGGGGTTACGCTCGGCGTCACGTCCCTTCACTATAGGCCAGTACATCTTGCCGATGGTATCCATGACATCGCTGCGCTTGATCGGGCTGTCCGGCATACCGATCTCTTCTCCATAATAAAGGAACGGTGTCCCGCGCAGGGTAAGCAATAAAGCCGCCATGACTTTAGCCCTCTTCTGTGTGGCTGCGCCGGCGGCAAAGCGCGAGATTGCGCGCGGCTGGTCATGGTTGGAGAGCACGTTACACGGCCAGTCCCGGGCGGTTAAAACCGCGTACCAGCGGTTTATCATCTCTTTGAACCGGCCGGCGTCCCATTTGGTGAAGAGCAGGGAGAACTCAAAGGACAGGTGGCAGAGGCTACCATCGCCCATGTATTCGGCCGCCATGGTAGGGCCGTCCTGCGCTACGTACACTTCACCCACCATCATACGGTCTTTATATCCGTCCAGCACAGCGCGCATCTGCCGCAGTATCTCCTGCATGCCCGGCTGGCTCCGGCTGTACAGGTGCTTCTGGAAGCCGTTGAAGATGCCGGCGGACAGTGAAGTGGGGTTGTCCCTCAATTGGTCGTCCTTGAGGAAGTAATTCAATATGTCGCAACGGAAGCCGTCCACGCCTTTATCTAACCAGTACCTCATGGTGTCGTAGATCTCCTGCCTGACCGCAGGATTGCGCCAGTTCAGGTCGGGCTGCCCCTTGAGGAAGGAGTGCAGGTAATACTGTTTTGTGGCCTCTTCCCATTGCCAGACGCCGCCGCCCACCAGCGCCTTCCAGTTGGACGGCGGCCGGCCATTTTTCCCGTCGTGCCAGATGTACCAGTCCCGTTTGGGGTTATGACGCGATGAGCGGGACTCCCTGAACCAGGCATGCTGGTCCGAAGTGTGGTTAACCACCAGGTCCATGATGATATGTATTTTCCGTTTGTGCGCCTCGGCCAGCAGTTGTTCAAAATCCGCCATCGTCCCGTAGATGGGGTCGATAAAGCGGTAGTCGGCGACATCATAGCCCGAATCCACCATGGGAGACCTGTTGATTGGCCCCAGCCAGATGCCATCTATCCCCAGTTCCGCCAGGTAGTCCAGCTTCCTGATTATGCCCTGCAGGTCACCTGACCCGTCGCCATTGGCATCATAGAAGCTGCGCGGCCATATCTCACATATAACGCCGTGCTTCCACCACACAAAACCGTTCGTTTCACTCATTTTCAGTCCTCCTCCTTATATGCGCGGGCCGTTCACCGGACAATTGCGGTTAAGTTGTACCACAGACGGCGGCCGCAATCAAGCGTTTATGGGCACACGTCCAGCGGGAGGCCTTTGGATTGATTCCTGGCCAATACACGGGCCCCTGATGGGCAGGTGGCAATGCAGACGCCGCACCCCATGCAGTTTTCAACGTCATAGATGGGACTCCCGCCCTCAACAGTCCGGCAGGCATCGAATGCGCAGACCCGCGCACAGGCGCCGCAGGAAATGCAGGCTTGACTATCGATAAGCACCGAGTAGCCGGACGACGCGATATTGGTCAGCTTCTCTTTGCTCTTGAGCTTCCTGGCTAACTTCATACCCTCTATACCCCCGCAGCAGCAGGAACAGCAGGAGCAGATTACTCCCGTCCGGCCGCCGGTCTCAGTCTTCAGCCAGGCGGCGATCACACGGTTCAGCCTGACCGATTCCTCCAGCAGCTCCAGTGCCTCGGCCTGGGTAACCTTGCGCACGTGCCACCGGGCGCAGTGGTCCAGCCAGAACTCTGCGGTCGTCCGGCCGACCGCCATGCAGACATTGACCGGTTCGCAATGCTGTTTCCGGGAAATCCGGCAGGGACAGTCCATCACGGCGATAAAATCAGGTTGGCTGAAGACTATCTTGTTGGCGGCGCTGAAAGGGATTATCTTTTTGGCGGTGTCAGCATTCATGCTGATATCACGGTCGAGCGTGAGAATCTTGCGCGCGTCGTTAAAGGTCAGCACCTTGGCATGGTAATTATCATAGACCTTTCTGAACGCCAGGGAAACGGGCCGGCTCGAGCCCAGGCGGTTTACCAGGAGCCGGCCGGCAGCCAGGAATGACCTGACGTATTGTTTATAAAAAACGAAGTAAACGTAGTTATGAATGGCGTGGTCCAACCGCCACCCGTGCATTTTGAAGATATTTATGGTCGATTTTTTCATAACTGTCAGGGCAGCGTCGCCATGCCGGACATTATGACACCGCGGGCATTTGATGCGCAACATTGTTGACGTCATGGGAAAAGGGACGCCGGCCCAACCGCTTCACGGGGATGGGCTTCACCTGTATGGTCCCGGTGGAAAGTGATAAAATGTCCCATGCTTTTCAAGGGGGGCGACTACCAGACCGGCGGTTGGAAGGCACACTGGATACTCATCGTATGCCTGCTGCTCTACACACTGAGCTACGTGGACCGTGTGGTCCTGGCTGTAGTGCTGCAGCCCATGAAGCTGGAACTGGGGCTTAGCGATACGCAACTCGGCGCCATACAGACCTTCTTCATGCTGAGCTACGGCGCGTTCGCCATACCCACGGCTTACCTGGTCGACCGCTGGAGCAGGAAAAAGTCCATCGGCGTGATGGCCTTACTGCTGAATAGCTTCAGCGCGCTGACCGGCCTGGCCTGGAACTTTATCTCGGTGATAATCCCCAGGATATTCTGCGGCGCCGGCGCCAGCGGTGTGGTGACCGGCAGCATCGCCATGATCACCGCCGCCTACCCCAAGGCCAGGCACGGCCGGGCCATGGGTATTTTCAATTCCGGCATACCGCTGGGCATCGCACTGGGCGCCATCATCGGAGGCGTAATGGCGGCCAGGTTCGGCTGGCGTTCCCCGTTCCTGCTGCTGGGCGGAATCGGGCTGGCCATTTCGCTGGCAGCCTTTTTCCTGAAGGACTACCGCACAGTCAAGGAGGGGGTGACGGTCAGCCTGGCCGGGCTGTGGCAATCCATAGTAACGCTGCTGAAGATACCCACGCTGCGCTGGTATTACCTGGGTTATGCCATGATGCTGGTCACCAGCCTGGCGCAGATCAACTGGATGCCCGCCTACCTGATACGCCAATTTGATATGGGCACGGATACCGCCGGCTACCTCACCTGCGGCATCAGCCTGGTAGCCATCATCGGCGCACCGCTGGGCGGTGTGCTATCCGATTCCTGGTACAGGAAAAACCGCAAGGGCCGTCTCTGGCTGCCCGCCGTTTCCTCCGCCGTATCATCGCTCCTCCTGGCCACTTCGTTCCTGGCCTTCAGCCGCAGCTTCGCGCTGGGCCTGACCCTGATGTTCATTTTCGGCATCGTCAATATGGTGGCCATCCCGGCGCTGAGCGTTATCTCGCAGGACGTGGTGCCGGTGGCCTACAAGGGACTTTCCCACGGCGTCGCCGCGCTGTGCATGTACGTCCTGGGCGGCGCCTGGGCGCCGGTGCTGGTGGGAGGCATCTCCGACGCTCTCGGAGGCGGCGCCGTCGGACTGATGTGGGCGGTGGTCATCGCCAGCGCCGGCGGACTGCTGGCCTGCGCCTGCTTCATCACAGGCGCAAAACATTATATCGCCGACGAGGACCGGGTCAAAGGGTCCGTGCTCAAAGCTGAAGGGTGACGGGCTTAGAGCGGGTATTTACCGTATTTCCTGGCCGCCCGTACCAGGGCAACATAATTCTCGGCCTTGCAACCCGGGTGTACGGTATTCGATGAGCTGATGATATAGCCCCCACCCGGCGCAGCGGCAGCAATGGCCTCTTTCACGGCCTCCTCCACTTCCTCCTCAGTGCCGAAGGGGAGCAGCTGTTCGCAGTCTATATTTCCCAGCAGGCAGAAACGCTTGCCGTATTTGGCCTTGGCCTCGGCGATATCCATGCACTGCGGTTGTATGGGGTGCATGCCGTCGAAGCCGGCATCGGCCATACGGTCCATAATACGCCATAGCTTGCCGTCCGAATGTTTAAACACCTTTAGACCGCGCTTATGCACAAAATCCGTGATCTCCTTGTGGTAGGGCAGCAGGTATTCATCGTAATGCGCAGGGGACATCATGGTTGAATAGTTGTGGGCCAGGTCGCTTACCAGCGCTATGGCATTCGCCCCCAACCCTATGGCGCGGTCTATGGTCTCCAATATATAGTCGGTGCATATGCGCGCCAGTTGTTTCACAAAAGCCGGGTCCTCGGCATAGTAGTACAGCAGTTTCTGCATGCCGCCCATCATGGCCCAGCTTTCCCGGAAGGGCCCCGTCATATGGAAAACGTGCGCCACATCCCCGCCGAGTTTATCTAAAGAGAGCATCAGCATGAGGAAATCGCTGTCCTTAGGATGGATGGGTTTGAGCCGGCCGAGGTCGGATGGGCCGCTGACCGGTCCCTCGACGGGTATGGCATCGCCTTCCCTGTCCACGTAAAGTACCCTGCCCCATCCATCCCTGACATGCTTATCATCGATGGGATTCCGCTCGAAAAGGTGGATCGATGTCAGCCCGTCCAGCTCAAGCTTGCGCGCCACCATATAGAGGAGTTCCATCATCCTCAGCTTCTCCTCCAGTGTCATCTGGTGCAGGAGCTTGACCGGCGGCACGTCATCCGTGAAAAGCCGCCCCAGCTTAATGATGGACTCTTCGTTAAAGGCCAATTCCCACACGGGGACCCTGTCGGGCTGGCCACCGGATAATGCCGTCAAAAACCGTTCTTTACCGTTCATATCTCCATCCCGTTACACGTGGTTTCATTTTTTGCCGTTTAACAGCTTCTCAGGCGCCTTCGAAAACTATCTGCACCTTCTCCGCTTTCGCCACGTCCTTTTGATAGTAAAATGAGCCTATGAAGAAGAGTATCCCGGCCAGCAGCAGGAATGCGGGCAGCACCAGCATGGCCTTGTCCAGTCCATACTGGTCGGATAACGACCCGATGGCCAGCGGGCCGAGCGCGCTGCCCAGCAGGTGCTGGACAACTATACATATGCTTAATGAAGTGGACCTCAGGCCCGGGTGCACCACGTCCTGCGTGACGGCCACCGCTCCCGGGGCGAACATGATGACGGTAACGCCCACAGCCAGCAGCCCACCCATCAGCGCATTTCCGTGCAGCAGGAAGAAACTTATGAATAACAGGACTGCCGAAAGCGCTGTAGTGATGGCGGGCAGCAGCATCCTGGCCTTAGCTTGCTTCTTAAACCACCGGTCGGTGAGGAAGCCTCCCACGGGCGCCCCCACGACAGCCAGCAACATCACAACACTGGCCATCAATCCGGCCTTTTCAATGGGCATACCCTCGAAGCGTTGAAAATACGAGGGCAGCCAGCTTGTCAGGGCCACTGTGGTAAAGGCACAGGCGGCAAAGGCCAGGTTGACCATGATGAGCGACTTGCTGCGGAAGAATTCCGCAAAGATATCCCGCCAGCTCATTTTAGCTTTACCTGCTGCATTTTCCGCCGGCACGGATTTGACCAGTTCGACGGTTTTATAGTCTTTCACCCAGAAAAACATGACCGCGAGGATGAAGCCCGGTATGGCGACAATGCCCAGCGCATGCCTCCAGCCGAATGTCGCCGCGATAAACCCGCCCAATGCCACGCCCATTGCGCTGCCCAGCGGTATGGCCGCCTGCCAGATGCCGAACATACGGGCGCGCTTCTCAGGCGGAAACAGGGCGGAGATCATCGCCCCACCACCCGGCACATAGCCCGCCTCGCCCGCGCCAATAGCCAGGCGCGTGGCAAAGAGCTGCTTGAAATTCAGAGTGAAGGCGCCCGCCAGCGTGGCGATGCTCCAGAAGATCGACATGATGCCGATGCTCTTCTTGCGGCTCCAGCGGTCTATCAGCGCACCGACCGGCAGTGTGAAAACGAGTATCGACCAGAAGACGGCCGAGACCAGCAGGCCAAGCTCCGTGTCGGTCAGGCCCCAGTCGCTTTTCAGGAAGGGAAAGAGCGATACGATTACATACCTGTCGATATAGTCGAACATATAAAGCAGGAAAAGGAGTATATAGGTATAATTAGTCCGCCAGCGCGGGACAGGCTGCTGCCCTGTTGTCATATCCTGTTTGGCCAATTCTTACCTCCCCGTATCAAGATGATTTTAGTTGTTCCGCCCTGAATTTTATCATACAATCCGCAATCGCTGTATTTTGCGGCGGCCTGCACACCGGGTGACGGCCGCAGCGCTTTGACTAATCGCCTGCACGGTTATAAACTTTCTCCATAACTATGAAATGCCCGGTTTGCAAGGTGACCACGATCGCGGTTGAGCACGATAAAATCGAGCTCGACTATTGCTCCGTTTGCCATGGCTTATGGTTCGACAGGGGTGAACTGGAATTGCTGCTGGACGCTTTGACAGGCGGGACCACCGCAAAATTTATTAACGGCATCATGCAAAGGCCGCATGAGAAGGTTGACGAAAAAACCAGGAAATGCCCGATTTGCAGCAAAAATATGTACAAGACCAACATCGGGTCCGGCGAGAAAATAATCATCGATATATGCAACGCCGGCCATGGCTTGTGGTTCGATGGCGGGGAATCAGGCGCCCTTATCAGGCAGTTGAAGCCCGAGGGGCCTGCCGCTGCGGATTCGCTTTATGAAACGCTTTTCTTTATCAGGGATACATTCCGGGCCGGTCCGGGAGCGCCGGGCAGCCCAGGATAGATTGGAGGTGATTGATCATGCTGGTTCCAATCCTCGTAATACTTGCCATAGTCGTAGTCTTCATCCTCATTTTCGCCGGCATCTACAATGGGCTGGTCGGCGCCCGTAACCAGGTCAAAAACGCCTGGGCGCAGATTGACGTTCAGCTTAAAAGGAGGCATGACCTGATACCCAACCTCGTTGAAACGGTCAAGGGCTACATGCAGCATGAGAGGGGCACTCTTGAAGCTGTTACCAATGCCAGGACCACGGCCATCAAGTCCGCCGACAGCGGGGTCGCCGCGCAGGCCAGAGCGGAAGGGGAATTGAGCCAGGCGCTGGGCAGGCTGCTGGCCGTAGCCGAGAATTATCCCGACCTCAAGGCCAGCCAGAATTTCCTGGCCCTGCAGGAGGAGCTGACCTCAACCGAGAATAAAATCAGCTTTTCTCGGCAGTTCTATAACGACTCTGTCCTGCAATTCAACAATAAGACACAGATGTTTCCCTCCAACATTGTTGCTTCAATGGGAGGATTTAAGGCCGGCGAGTTCTTCGAGGTGACCGACACGGCCGAGCGCGAGGCGCCAAGGGTCAGCTTCAGTTAGAAAGGCCGTATCATGTGGGAACAGATCAGGGATAACCAGGTAAGAACGGTTATCCTCGTTACAGCGATGGGCTTCCTGCTGGTCCTGCTGGGCAGCCTGCTGGGCCAGACCGTGCTGGGCGACTGGTCGGCCGGACTGGTTCTGGCCCTCCTAATCTGGATAGTGATGACGATGGTGGGCTATTTCCAGGGCGACAGCATCCTTCTCTCCGTATCCGGGGCCCGCAAAATTGGCCCCGATGATATGCCGCGCATCTATAACGTAGTGGAGGAGATGAAGATTGCCTGCGGGATGGAGAAGATGCCGGATATCTATATAATCGATGACCCGGCATTGAACGCCTTTGCCACGGGACGGGACAAGAACCACGCTTCGCTGGCCGTGACCTCCGGGCTGCTGCAGAAGCTCAACCGCGATGAGCTCCAGGGCGTTGTCGGCCACGAGATGGCCCACATCAGGAACCGCGACGTGCTACTGATGGCCATGTGCAGCATACTGCTGGGCACCATAGTCATGCTGGCCTGGTACGGTTCACGCATATTGTTCTTTGGTGGTGGCGGCCGCAGGGGTTCCTCCGGCGGCGGCAGCGGGCAGATAATCATCCTGCTGGTAGCAATCGCGCTGATGATTTTCGCCCCCATCATGGCGCAATTTATTTACCTGGCGATCTCCCGTAAGCGGGAATACCTGGCCGACGCCTCGTCCGCCCTCTATACCAGGTACCCCGAGGGCCTGGCCTCGGCCCTGGAGAAAATCGGCGCTTCAACCGCGCAGCTCAAATCGGCCAACAACGCCACCGCCCCGATGTACATCCTTAATCCATTCCGCAAGGGCGGCAGGGTCGCGGAGGACCTCTCCAGCACCCACCCTCCCATTTCTGAAAGGATCCGCATCCTGCGCTCCATGGGCGGCAACGTATCGCTGGCAGGCTATGAATCCGCTTACAACCGGTCTCACAAAGGCGCGGGGGGAATCATCCCCGGGTCGGCGCTGGCAGACGCTGCTGTTAACGTTCCAAGCGCTGCGGCCGGTCCGGACGTCCTGCCTGCCAAAGCCACAAGTGCCGCCCTTCCGGTCACTCCCGCGGGCCCGTCCGTAATCCCTGCCGAAAAGGAAAGGGCGCGGGAAACATCAGATGTATTGTGGAAGCTGCATAAATACCGGGACATCACCTGCAATTGCGGTTTGAAATTCAAGGTACCCCCCGATTTCCACAGCGACACTTTCTCCTGCCCGCGCTGCGGTACGGCGCATAAAGTATAGCTGGAAGCCCTGATCAGGTTACGCGGGGGAACTTTTCTCTAAGTTTTTCCCTTGATCTTAATAGCGTCGTTGCCCACCACGGTCCCGTCCGCGTGAAAATGTATCAAGGGCACAAAATCATAGCCGTCGGCTAACAGTTTGTCGCTGCCGCCTTCATGACGGTCAACTATGGTGATTACCTTCACCACTTTGCAGCCGGCGCCTTCAACTGTCTGGATGGCCCTGACTACCGAACCCCCCTTCGTAATAACATCGTCCACAATGGCGACCCTGCTGCCCGGCTCTAAATGCCCTTCGATCTGCCGCTGTGTCCCGTGCTCTTTAGCGCTCTCCCTGACCAGGAAAGCCGCTATCGGCTTGCCGCGCTGATAGCTCACCATGCTGACAGCAGTCGCGATGGGGATGGCGCCTATTATCAACCCGCCCACCGCGTCCACATCCGTTCCCTCCAATATACTGTAGATGGCCTCTCCCACCCGGTTGGAGCCTTCAGGGTGCAGGGTTAACAGCTTGCCCTCGAAGTACCGGTTGCTCTTTGCCCCCGAGGCCAGGGTAAATTCGCCGAATTTGATCGCGCCGGTTTTTATGGCAAGCTCAATGAGAGAATCAATAGCATTTTTCATGATGATACAGATTATATCAGATAACCGGGATTATCCACGGTTGAAATTCACTCGCTTTAATGGCGGCGTTTGCCCATTCACCCTTTACCGGGTCTGAATTTTTATGCTGTGAATCTGTGATATCGCCAATCAGGAAATGTCTGCGAATATAACTGCGTATCAGGAAGAGCTACAATCGTGAATGGATCGTCCGGGGTGACAGGTTGCGTAACAGGTATTAGCGCCGGCTACAGTTTGCCAGAGGTTGTGCCCCTCAGCGGCCAAGTGCGGTACCTATGTGCATTATAATCTTATACGTTGGCCGGCTTGACAAGGCCATGGGAAAATGCAAATATGGCACATGTCAGGCGGGTATGGAGGTTGTACACTATATCAGTCCGCAGTCGCCAACACTAACATAGGCATATAAGATAATTGACAAAACAATTACTAATAATACTTTTTGGAGGAAAAACATATGGCTGATCAAACAAAATCATTGGACCTGGCCAAGTTATTTCAGTCGGTCACTGGCACGCTGGCCGACAACAGACAGGAATTAAACCAGGCTGATACCGGCAACCATGACCACGGTGATAACATGGTAGATACCTTTGAAGTCATCACCCAGGCCATGCGCGAGAAGAAGGGAGCCGACCCGGCTGACCAGCTTGAGTATGCCGCCCAAATGTTGCGCCAGCGCAAGAGCGGGTCATCTCAGCTATATGCCAAGGGGCTGGAACAGGCTTCTAGGGAATTCACCGGGCAGCAGGTGACTCCGGCTAATGCCATGACACTTATCCAGACCTTGCTGGGTGGCGGGCAGGCGCCCCAGGCACAGGCCCGACAGCAGGACAGCGGGCTCGGTGGCATGCTCGGTTCACTGTTGGGAGGGGCGGATGGCCAACAGGATCAGCCTCAGCAGCAGGCCGGTGGGCTCGGCAATGTGCTCGGCTCACTACTGGGTGGGTCAGGCGGACAGCAGGGCCAGCAGGCCAATGATGGTTTCGGCTTAGACGACCTGCTGCAGGCCGGCATGTCCTTTATGAGCACCAAGTCCAGGGGCGGCAGCAACCTGGAGGCAATCGTGAACGCAGTGGTCTCAAGCAGTGCTATGGGAGGCGGTTACCGGCAGCAGTCCAGCAACCTGGTGGCCACCGCCCTGATGCAGGCTGTCAAAGGCATGATCAAGTAACAAAGAGATTCTAACCTTGTGATTAAAGTAAAGAAGCATTCTTAAATCAAATAAATTGAAAGGAGGTAAAACATGGCCGCTAAATTCGAACTGTACAAGGACAAGAAAGGGGAATACCGCTGGAAGCTCATTGCAACAAACGGTCAGACCATAGCCGTGGGAGAAGGATACACGACCAAGGAAAGTGCTAAAAACGGCATAGAGTCGGTTAAAAAGAACGCGCCCACCGCAGCCAAAATTGAGGCATAAACGCCGGGGCGTAAATAGTTCGTGGAGCAGTAGCCTCTACACTAAGGAGTAGATGATAGAAGAAAGTGTAGCCAGGGTAATAACCGTATCGCCCGGTGAGATAGTAGCCCGGGTAACCCGTTTTTGAGTAGTACACCGGCCAGATAAATTCCCCTCTGGTGCCCAAGCTTTAGCACAGGTGCTACTCATCTCTACTGCTACATAGGCCGAGACCCCACCTATGTATATGTCGAGAGGGAGGCACTTGACCCGGGCGAACGCGTTGCCGAGTACGATCGGGGCGATCGCCGCCGGCAGCGTTGCCGGGCCTCCCTGGGTATGATGTTAAGGAAAATATTTATTTCTTTTCTAACAGTGTTATGATGCCCCAAACAATCAAGAATATCCCGACAATCCA
>JBFYUA010000189.1:0-12334 GCA_041300305.1 Dehalococcoidia bacterium
TCTAATATCTGCCGCATCCTCTTGACGCCCTCGCGGCAGGGTACACACTTGCCGCAGGATTCCTCCTCAAGGAAGCTGAGGAAGTAACGCGCCGTGTCCACCATGCAGTTATCTTCGTCCAGCACGATCATGCCGCCGGACCCCATCATCGAACCGGCTTTAGTCAGCGAATCGAAATCGACCGGCGAATCCAGCAAGCTCTCCGGCAGGCAGCCGCCCGACGGTCCGCCCGTCTGCACGGCCTTGAACTTCTTTCCGCCGCGTATCCCGCCACCTATGTCGAAGATTATGTCACGCAGCCTGATGCCCATCGGCACTTCCACCAGGCCGGTGTTATTGACCTTGCCGGTCAGGGAGAATATCTTGGTGCCGCTATTGCCGGCCACTCCGATTTTGCTGAACCACTCGGCGCCGTTGTTGATTATCAGCGGTATATTGGCCCAGGTCTCCACGTTGTTCAGGGTGCTGGGCCTGTCCCACAGTCCCCTCTCCACAGTATGGATATACTTGGCGCGCGGTTCACCCGGTTTGCCTTCCAGCGAGGCCATCAGCGCGGTAGATTCGCCGCACACGAAGGCGCCGCCGCCGCGGTTGACCCTCACCGTGAAGTCGAAGCCTGAACCCAATATGTTTTTGCCCAGCAATCCCAGTGCGCAGGCCTGTTCCATGGCGGTAGTGATATTTTTCAATGCCAGGGGGTATTCATTGCGCACGTAGATATAACCCTGATTGGAGCCGATAGCGAATGCGCCGATGAGCAGGCCTTCCAGCACGCTGTGCGGGTTGCCCGTCAGCAGTCCCTCGTTGGCATACGCGCCCGGGTCGCCCTCGTCCGCATTAACGATCACATATTTAATGTCCCCGTGCGCCTTGCGGCAGGTTTCCCACTTGATGCCCGTGGGGAATCCTCCGCCGCCGCGGCCGCGCAGTCCCGACTGCTTGACGATATCAATTATCTGCTCCGGCTTTAATTGCGCCAGCGCTTTGGCCAGGGCGGAGTACCCCCCGATGGAGATGTAGTCTTCGATACTGGTAGGGTCGATCCGCGTGTTGTTGCCCAGGACGATGCGCATCTGGTTCCTGTAAAACGGCAGCTCCTCCTGTGCCCTGATAGTCTCGGCAGCGCCCGCCTCTTTGAAGAGGAGCCGCTCGATCACTTCCTTCTTGAGGACGGTTTTTTCGACGATATCCGCCACGTCTTCAACCTTCACCCTCTGGTAGAACAGGTTGCCCGGCTCGATGATGGCAATGGGGCCCCTTTCGCAGAAGCCGTGGCAGCCGGTGATTTTAAATTCAACCCGGTCCGCCAGGTTACGTTTCTCAATCTCAGCTTTGAAAGCCTCCGCCACCGGGTTGCTACCATAGGGACGGCAGGCCGTACCGTTGCACACGGAAATGCGCGGCCTGTCCTCCCGCTTTTCCTTCTCAAGCTTCTGTTGCAGCAGCGCCAGCGCCCTGGCCGTCTTAAGTTTGCCCTTCATAATAATATAATTCTATTCCCGGAACTTCTTTAACATGGGCGCGACTTTATCATTGGTCATGTGCCCGAAATATTCTTCCCCGATTTTTACCACCGGACCGGTAGCGCAGCAGCCCATGCAGTTCACGCTTTCCAGCGTGAAATTCAGGTCCTGCGTGGTCTGGCCGCGGCTGATCCCGGTCTGGCGTTCCAGGGACTCCAGTATCAGTTCGGCGCCCCGCACGTGGCAGGCGGTGCCCAGGCAGACATTAACAATGTGTTTGCCCCTTTTTTTCAGGCTGAAAGCGCGGAAGAAAGTGGCCATGCTGTAGACCTGGCTCTGCGGTATGTCCATCTTTTTACTGAGCTTCTCCAGGGCCTGCCGGGGCAGGTAGTTATACTCCGACTGTATATCCTGCAATATGGATACCAGCTGGCTCTGGTCCTTGCCGTATTTCTTCAGAATCCCGGAGAGTGCGTCTTTCATTTCGATTTATTTCCCGCGGCCAGCCGCCTGACCTTGTTGTATTCCTCGAGAACCTTTTCCTGTATCTCGGCGGTATTGTCCTTGTCCAGGTGGCGGAACCTGCCCTGCAGCTTCAAATAATCTTCGACCGGCCGCAATTTGGGCAGGTCGATACTCAGCGTGTATTTGCCGTCTTCTATCTCGTACATGGGGAAGATGCCGGTTTCCACCGCCAGGCGACCCATTTTAATGGTCATGTTCGAGGGGCAACGCCAGCCCGTCGGGCAGACCGACAGTATGTGGATGTAGGATGGGCCCTTCACCTTCATGGCCTTCTCAACTTTCGACATTATGTCAAACGGGTAACTGGAACACGAAGTAGCCACGTAGGGTATGCCGTGTGCGGCGGCGATGGCGGCCATGTTCTTCTTCTGGGTGTGTTGTCCCATGCTCGCCTTGCCCGCCGGCGCAGTGGTGGTGGAAGCCCCGAAAGGTGTAGCGCTCGACCGCTGGATACCAGTATTCATGTAAGCTTCATTATCATAGCAGATATAAATGAAATCATGCCCTCTTTCCATGGCGCCCGACAGCGACTGCAGTCCGATGTCGGCAGTGGCGCCGTCCCCACCCATGGCAACCACCTTGACATCTTTAGTATAACCATGCTTGCGCCTGAGGGCCTTGAGCCCGGATTCTATGCCGGAGGCGACCGCTGAGGTGTTTTCAAACAGGGTGTGTATCCAGGGCACTTCCCAGGCGGTTTCCGGCAGCGGCGTAGAGATGATCTCCATGCAACCGGTGGCATTGGAGATTATGGTATTGCGTCCCAGCGCCTTGCAGACGTAACGCACAGCCAGCACCTCGCCGCATCCGGAGCAGGCGCGGTGCCCGGAAGCAATATATTCCTTGCCTGTAACCAGTTTCGGGGCATATATGCTGAGTGTTTCCACTATTCCCTCACTCCAAACATGATTGTCTCGGCCGTGCGGCCGGCCTTTATCTGCTCCAGGCCGATCCCGGTCAGCTTTTCAAAATCATCCGGCGATATGTCGCGCCCACCCAGTCCCCCGACAATGCTGGCTACCTGCGGCCTATCCTTTAAGGGATATAGGGCGGCCCGTATCTCCGAGCATACAGGCGCCGGCCCGCCCAGGGATATGGCCCTGTCCAGCACGATAACATTCTTAGCCCCTGATAGTGCTTCGATCAATTCATCATGGGGGAAGGGACGCCATAGGCGGACCCTGACCAGCCCCACTTTCTTGCCCTCTTTCTGCATCTTATCGATGGCTTCCATGGCATTTTCGCTGTAACCGCCCACCGTCACCAGCAGGGTATCTGTGTCCTCCACCCTGTATTTCTCAACTGGCTTGTAATGCCGTCCTGTCAGGTCGCCATACCTACGCCACACGTCGAATATGACCTTCCTGGAATTGCGCACCGCCGTATCGAGATCTTTCCTTGCCTCGGTATACATGTTAGGCGCAGCAAAGCATCCCATAGTCGCAGGATTATCGGGGTCCAGCGTGATGCTGCGCTTATAGGGAGGCAAAAACCCGTCGACGGCTTTCTGGTCGAGCATCACGATAGGCTCGATAACGTGCGAGATATGGAAACCGTCAAGATTGATCATGGTGGGCAGCATGACGTCCGTATGTTCTGCGATATAAAAGGCGCACAGCACCTGGTCGAAGGCCTGCTGTCCGTTCTCAACAAAGATTTGTATCCAGCCCGAGTCCCGGACGCTCATAGCGTCGGACTGGTCGCCCCAGACATTCAACGGGCCTGAGAGGGCTCGGTTGGCCACGGTCATAACGATGGGCAGGCGCATCGAGGCCGCTACCAGCAGCACCTCGTGCATGAGTATCAGGCCCTGGCCGGCGGTGGCGGTGAAGGTCCTGGCCCCCACAGCGCTGGAACCCAGGCAGGCGCTCATGGCTGAATGTTCAGACTCGACCGGTATATATTCTGCATCGAGTTGACCGTTGGCCACCATTTCGGCCAGACCTTCCACAATGTGGGTCTGGGGGGTAATGGGGTAAGCGGCAATGACATCGGCGTTGGCCAGCTTAACGGCCTCTGCGATTGCCAGCGAAGATTCAATACCGGTGTGCTTGACGGACATCCTTAACTTCCCTCGACCATTTTAATCGCCTTTGTCCAGCACTCCTGTGCACAGATACCGCAACCCTTGCAGTAAAACGGGTCGGCGCGGAAGTAGCCGTCGCCCTGTTGCCTGATGCAGAACTCGGGACAATAAAGCGAGCAGATACCGCATTTGATGCAGACGGCATCATTCCACTCGGGATGCTCCGATTTCCAGTTCCCGGTGCAGAACGCCTTGGTGTTTCCCACGTCTGTGACTGCGCATCCTACCAGCAGCTCGTTCCACTTGGGCAACTTCTCAACCTGGAATTTTTTTTCTTTCTTGGGCCCGCTGGTAGTTATCTGGCCCAGCACCGTGCTGTCGAAAGCCTTGCGGCAGGCCTCATAATTAGACTTTGAGCGGGCGCCGAACTTCTCCGCAAGCGGCTCATTCAACGAATCTATTTTAATCACGCCCGTGGCCTTTATGAGTGCGCCAAGCATCGTAGTGTTGACAATATTTACCCGCAGCAACTCCCTGGCGATGGAAGATGCATTGACCACCGCCAGCTTCCAGTCGCCACTGAACTCCTGCTTCAGGTCCTCAATGGTCCGGGTGCTGTTGACGATCAGCGCCCCGCCCGGCTTCAATCCGTCCACCACATTTATCAATGTCACCAGACCGGGATCCAGCACCACCACAATATCGGGTTTTACCACACCGCTGCGCACGCGGATGGGATGTTCCACAGATATCCGGTTAAAAGCCAGCACAGGGGCGCCGCGCCTCTCCGGACCGAAGCTGGGAAAGGCCTGGGCGAATTTGTCCTCATGTATGGCAGCCAGCGCGGTCAATTCCGCAGACGTAACCGCGCCCTGGCCGCCCCGGCCATGCCAGCGGATCTCGATAGTATCCCCCTGTTTCATATATCTGCTACTTTACACGTAAAATAGGGTTCGATACGCCCCTGGAGGGACTTGAACCCTCGCACACGGCTTCGGAGGCCGATGCTCTATCCCCTGAGCTACAGGGGCACATAATTACACCCAATTTTCCGTTTTCCGCAATCGCTCCGAGTGGTTAAGTATATCAATAATAAATTTTAATTGGCAAATTGAACGTGATAACGCTAATCACTCAACCGTACAGAGCCCGCAGGACTGGTTCTTGATCAGCAGCACCGGGGCATTCACCGCACGCACGACCTTTTCCGCCACACTGCCCCAGAACAGCCTGTTTAAACCCGAACGTCCATGCGTTGCCATGATGACGAGGTCTACGTCATTGCTGTCGATATAATCAATCAGGCTCTCGGGCGGTTTTCCTGTTAAAATGATGGGGTGCACCTTGATGCCCGAACGGGTCAGCCTTGCCGCCACCTGTTCGAGGTATTTATGCGTGTCTTTCTTGGCCTCTGACGTGATCTTTTTTAAGTTGTCTTCGCTGAGCGCGATTTTCCCCCTGGTGGGGATTTCCACCGGTTCAATCACGCTTATCAACTCGATTTCCTTCACGCCAGTCCTGGCTATTGCCTCCAGGTGCATAATGACGCATTCAGCCTGGGTAGACCCGTCCAGTGGCACCAATATTTTATTATACATTCTCCACCCCCGGTAATTATTTGCTCACCTGACCGGTGAACTGCGGTAAGCCGCTTTGTATATTTCAGCAACAATAACCAGCGTAGCGGCAGCCAATACAGCTACCAACCAATCCTGCCCGTCCAGGGGGTAAGTGTTAAAGGGGCCCTGCAGCGCCGGTACGTAAATAATAACACCAAGCAGGCAAAGTTCCCATATTACTGCGGCTATCAGCCACTTGTTGGCCCCGACACCCAGGTTAAACATGGAACGCTCCAGCGAACGGCAGCTGAAGGCGTTAAAAAACTGGATCATGATCAGTGTTACAAAACATAGGCACTGCGCTTCCACTACGGGCTTACCGAGATCCAGCGCCCAGATAAATACACCCAGCGGCGCCACGCACGTCCACACGCCCGCCAGCAGCATGTAATTAATCACCGGGCCGGCAAAGATATTCTGGTTGCGCGGCCGCGGCTTTTCCTTCATGATCTCCTTCGAGTGCGGGTCCACCGAAAGGGCCAGTGCCGGCAGCCCATCAGTAGCCAGGTTGACGTAGAGGATCTGTATAGCTATAAGCGGGATGACCGCGGCCGGGATTCCCAGGAAAGGCCCGAATAAGATAGCCACCGCCATCAGGAGTATCTCCCCGATATTGCAGGAAAGCAGGTAAACGAGGTATTTCTTGATATTACCGAATATGGCGCGGCCTTCCTCCACCGCCGATACAATCGACGCGAAATTATCATCCGTAAGGATCATGTCAGCCGATTCCTTGGTAACGTCTGTGCCCTTGATACCCATGGCCACGCCGATATCGGCCTTTTTGAGCGCCGGCGCGTCGTTTATACCGTCCCCGGTCATGGCCACCACGTGCCCCTTCCTGGCCAGCGCCTCAACTACGCGCAGTTTATGTTCCGGGGACACCCGGGAGAAGACCTCGATATTATCGACTTGCTGTTCGAGCTCGGCCTGCGACATCCCGTTGAGGTCGCTGCCCGTCACCGACAGGCCGTTTTTCAGAATACCGAGTTCACGGGCAATGGCATCCGCAGTGACCTTGTGGTCGCCCGTTATCATCACCGTCTTGATGCCCGCTTCTACGCAGGTTTGAATTGATCCCCTCACTTCCGGACGGGGCGGGTCTATCATGCCACCCAATCCCAGCAGCACCATGCCCGTGTTCACAGATTCATCGAGGGTAAATTCATCAGGGAGCCTTTTATAAGCTGTAGCCAGCACCCGCAACGCATCCGCGGCCATAGCGTGGATTGTCGCGTGCAGTTTTTCACGTCCGGCATCATCGAGCTTCGCCTCCCGGCCGCCCATGTACACATACTCGCAGGAATTCAGTATCACCTCCGCGGCGCCATTGGAGTAGGCCACCACACCTTCGGGTTCCCTGTATACCGCCGTCATCCTCTTGGTTTCGGATGAGAAAGGTATCTCCCCTACCCGCGGGTGGAGTTTGCAGACATGGTCGACATTTATACCGGCCTTGACGGCAGCCACCACGAATGCGCCTTCAGTGGGGTCACCCTTGACCTTCCACTGGCCCTCCACGTTTACCAGCATGGTATCCGAACACAGGTTGGCTGCTTTGAGCATCTTTTGCAGGTCGGCGTCGTTGACATGGTCGACGGCCGCTTCATCGCGGCAGAATCCGCCCCGCGGTTCGTAGCCTGTACCTGTTATGTCAATCATTTGCCCGCTTACAAAGAGTTTTTTCAATGTCATCTGGTCCTGGGTCATGGTGCCGGTTTTGTCCGAGCAGATGATGGTGGTACATCCCAGCGTTTCCACGGCCGGAAGCTTGCGTATCAGTGCGTGCTTTTTCACCATGCGGTTCACGCCGATAGCCAGCGAGATGGTAACAACGGCGGGGAGGGCTTCCGGTACGGCGGCTACCGCCAGGCTCACGCCCCAGATAAGCATCTCCAGCGGCGCATGGCCGCGAAGTACCCCCATAACGGCCAGGGTAAAACAAATAGCGAGCGCGGCGATGGCTATCCATTTTCCCATACGGTCCAGGTTCACCTGCAGCGGGGTCTTCTCCTGCTGGACATCTTTCAGCATGGTGGCGATTCTGCCGAACTCGGTGTGCTGACCGGTGCCGACCACCACCGCACGGCAGCGTCCGTAGACCGCCGCAGTACCTGAGAAAAGCATATTCAGCCTGTCCCCGGGTCCCACATTACCGGCTACCGTGCAATTAATTTTTTCGGCCGCCATGGATTCGCCCGTCAGTGCGGCTTCGTCCGTCCTCAAATTGAAGCTCTCAATAATCCGTGCGTCCGCCGGTATCCTGTCGCCGGTCCTGACAATGATCACATCCCCGGGCACCACCTCGCGGGAAGGCACTTCCGTTTCCACTTCGTCCCTCAGTACGGAGGCCAGCGGCGCAGCCATTCTTTTCAGCGCCTGGATGGCCTTTTCTGCCCGGTATTCCTGGATAAAGCCCAGGCCTGCCGCAAACAGGATGATGATAAAGATGACGATGGCGTCGGTTATCTCCCCCAGAAAGGCCGAGAGCACCACCGCTACCAGCAAAATAATGATGAGGATGTTCTTAAACTGCTCGAAGAGTATCAGCCAGGGGGATATCCGGCCTTCGTCCCCTAATTCATTGAAGCCATATTCCCCGAGGCGGCGCTGCGCCTCGCTTGAGGTGAGGCCGTCGCTGCCGGCAGCCAGGTAATCGAAGGTTTCCCGGGCCGTCAGGTTATGCCAGGGTTTTTCAATTTGACCTTTCATATATTATCGTTCCCTATTGTTCATGTAATTTTTGGTTGGGTTGAAGTGATATTATATCATTATCCTAGCCGTCTTCCCGCCGCAGCGACTTCTTCACTCATCATACCCCTCCGGAGCGACATCTAACCGCCTTAAGATACCGGCGGGTGTATAATACCGTGGTAAAGTGATCACGGAAAATAGTACTTCTTCGACTGTATGCCGGTGTAAATAAAGAATCACCGACACGGGCAGTGGCCTACCGTAAATAGATTATTATTAAGTGTCCGCCATGAGATATAGCACCGTGATTACGCCGGGTTGACAGAGATCAGCCCCAGTCTTGCCCTGGCTTGCTACAACCGGTGGTATGCCTATTATAAAAAAAGGTGACAATGCTATAGCCGAGGATGATTTTAAGAAGGCCAGGGATCTGGCATACATAGTGGCCCCCTGATGACGGACGGAGCGGTTTGAACAGTTCACATACATTTTCATCACTGAGCGAAGCGGGGTTCCGCTGGTACTGGATCAGCACTTTATTCACCTATGCCGCCGCCCAAATGGACGCCATCATCAAAGGTTGGCTGATCTTCAAAATGACCGATTCGGCGGCCAACCTGGGACTGGTCACTATGTCCGCTGGCATACCGCTCATCGCCATGTCCCTTTTCGGCGGCGTTCTGGCGGACCGCGTGGACCGGCTTAAGCTGTTGCTGGTGACGCAGGCGATCGCCCTTTTGCTGGCCGTGACCATGTGCGTCCTGCTGGCCACCGGGACAATCCAATTCTGGCACTTTGTACTGCTGGCGGCGCTGCAGGGCGCCATTTTCGCTTTCATCGCCCCGCTTCGGCAGTCCATCATTGCCCGGCTGGTCCGCCCGTCCAACCTGGGCAGCGCCGTGGCCCTGAGCGCCACGAGCTATAACATCATGGGCATAGCGGGCCCGGCGGCGGTCGGCCTGATGCTGGCCTTCATGCTCCCGGAACATGTCTATTATGTCATCATCGCGTGTTACCTGTGCGGCGCTTTTATGCTGGCCTTCATCAGCCTCTCCCGTGAAGCCCTGCCTGCCGCAAGGCCGTTCCACATTGACATGGCCGAGACCTTCAGGTTTGTCCGCGGGGAAAAGGCGGTCATGGGCCTGTTGCTGATAGCCCTTATTTCGTCATTTTTCTGCATCCCGTACATTTACATGCTGCCGGCCCTGGCATCCGCCGTGCTCCATGTAGACCAGGTGGGTTTCGGCTTCCTCTGCGCGGCCGCCAGCGCCGGGGCATTGATAGGCAGCCTGGCCGCCGGTTCGCTGGGCGCGGGACGGGGACGTGCCCGGCTGGTGCTGGTCCTGGTGCTGATGGCCGTCTTCGGCATCTTCCTCGCGCTGTCTGCCCGGTTTCAGCTTTACCCGCTGGCCCTCATATTGATATTCTGCACCGCGCTGACCAGTTCCGCCTATATGACGCTGTGCAATACGCTTATCCTCTCCGGCACGCCCGCCGGCCTGCATGGCAGGGTCATCAGTATTTTCACCATGACCACCGGGCTGGTCACCGTGGGTGCCCTGCCCATGGGGGCCATCGCCGACCGGGCCGGGCTGCCCCTGGCGTTCCTGGTGTCCGGCGCCATCGCAGTGCTATTTGCTCTTTTCATGGGCTTGAAGATTAAACAAAGAATTTGATTGATAAATACATTTACGTGGAAAAATCGCTATTTCCACATCTATCAAATTATTGACATCTACCCACCTTGTCGGGCACGAGTATTGACAGTGATGCTGACAAGATATAACCTTGTAACTGTAAGCGATAAGATATGGTAGTCATCGCTATCAATAAATGAAATCAGGAGGCGAGATTATATGGCACAGCAAATCAAGGCGGACAAGGAATACTCGCTCGCGGCGCTGGTCATGCAGGTTGCGGACATCCTAGTCAAGATGAGGGAGAGGGAACTGCTGCCCCAGAACCTTTCGGCCACGGCCGCGGAGATACTTTTTCTGGTGGATGCCATGGGTGAAGATATAACCCCCGCCAAGATCGGCAGGATGATGCTGCGCGAGCCGCATACCGTGACCCAGATCCTCATCCGTATGGAATCACATGGCCTGATTAAGCGGACCAAGAACATGGAGCGCAAGAACCAGATCCGCATTACGCTGACCGCCAAAGGCGAAAAGGCCCGCAAACAGGCCATGAAACTGGAGGGCACAACGGGCATACTGGCCGGGCTGAGCCTGGCGCAGCAGAAGCAACTCAAGGCGACACTGGCGGCCCTCAAAGAAGCGGGCAGGAAAGAACTTCACCTCAGCCCCAAGGCGCTGCTCTGGCCATAATACCCGGAACTTCATCCACCCGGTCAATGGTACCGGCAATCTCCCCGCCGCAAGAGGCAGGTCAGCACCGGGTTTGATAAGTTAATACCCCGTAGTTATAATTACACGGCCAATTAAACTGGGACCGTCTCAAAACGTTGCACTTTATTGACAGGGACTGTTTCCATCTATTACAGTGAATTTGCAGGGCAACGGATTAGCTGCAAGCACGGCGTAAGGAGAGGTGACCGAGTGGCTGATGGTGCCGCTCTCGAAAAGCGGTGGGCGTGAGCCTCGTGGGTTCGAATCCCACCCTCTCCGCCACATTTTTTTCATTATGGAGAGGTGCTGGAGTGGCCTAACAGGCGCGCCTGGAAAGCGCGTGTAGCTTCACCGCTACCATGGGTTCGAATCCCATCCTCTCCGCCATTTTATCAAACCGCTGCCGGCCGCCGTTTGGATACCACACAATAACCAGGTTAGCGGCCGGGCGTGCCTTAAGCGCCTGGCAGGAAGGGGAAAACGCAATGAAACAATGGTATGAATCGCTATTTGAGAACTACGGCAAAAAATACGACGGGGAATGCTTCACGCAGGGTACCGCCGGCGAATGCGATTTCATCGAAAAGGAGATTAATTCCGATAAGTCGCTGAAAATCCTGGATATCGGCTGCGGAACCGGACGCCATGCGCTGGAGCTCACGAAACGCGGCTATACGGTCACGGGCATCGACCTGTCGGAATCCCAGTTGGAACGGGCCAGGGAGAAAGCCATTACCATGGGCCTTGCCGTCGATTTTCAGAAGCACGACGCCCGGCGGCTACCCTTTAAGGCTGAATTTGATCTGGCGATAATGATCTGTGAAGGGTCCTTCCCCCTCATGGAGACGGATGAAATGAATTACGAAATACTGCGCAATGCCGCCATTTCGCTGAAGCCCGGCGGGAAGCTAATCTTCACCACCCTGAATGGCCTCTTCCCGCTCTTCCACTCCGTAGAAAAGTTCTGCGCCGCCGTGGCCAAAGACGGCAACGCTACCTACGGGAAGAATTCTTTCGACCTGTTGACCTTCCGCGATTTCAATATTACGTCGATAGAAGACGACGACGGGAACAAGAGGGAACTGGAGTCTAATGAAAGGTATTACGTGCCCCCGGAGATCACGTGGCTTTTAAAATCGCTGGGGTTCGAAAATATAGATATCTGCGGCGCTAAACTGGGGGCCTTTTCCAGGAAGGACAGGCTCACTATTGATGATTTCGAGATGCTGGTGATAGCGGAGAAGCATGGAAACTGAATTCAAGGTCGGGTTGGCCCTGGGCAGCGGGGCGGCACTGGGCATAGCGCACATCGGCGTCATCAAGGCCCTGAAAGAAGCTGATATACCTGTCCACCTGGTGGCAGGGACGAGCATGGGGGCGCTGGTGGGCGCCTGCTACGCTATCGATGGTGAGATAGCCCACGTGGAAGAGATAGCACTGGAAGCCAACCTGAGAAAGATAGCACAGCTGCTTGATCCCAAATTTGCCCTGATAAGGATGGGTTTTCTGAGAGGCAAACGGGTGGAGAATTTCCTCAAGCCCATTATCGGGGACGTTACCATCGACAAATGCAAGCTGCCCTTTGCGGCGGTGGCAACCGATATATTCACCGCCACGCAAGTGGTAATCCAGGAGGGGCCGTTGCTCAAGGCCGTC
>JBFYUA010000199.1:0-6065 GCA_041300305.1 Dehalococcoidia bacterium
CTTTTATCTGGCCGGGATACTCCAGGCTATCTTCGATTTTTTTCACGATATCGCGCGCCAGCCGCATGGCAGCCAGGTCATCTACCTGGTCCGGCTTGACGATAATCCGCACTTCACGTCCAGCCTGAATGGCAAAGGCCTTCTCCACACCGGGAAAGCTGGTCGCTACGTTTTCCAGGGCCTCGATACGTTTGATGTATTGGTCCAGCGATTCACGCCTGGCGCCCAACCTCGACCCGCTGATGGCGTCCGCCGTGGCAAGGATAAACCCCAGGGAACTCGTGGTTGTGGCCTCGCCATGATGTTCCGATATAGCCTGCACAACCTCGACTGATTTATCCCATTGTTTGACAAGGTTCGCCCCGATCAGGGCATGCGGGCCTTCCACTTCATGGTCCACCGCTTTGCCGATATCATGCAACAGGGCGGCGCGCTTGGCCAGGGTAACATTCGCCCCTATCTCGGCAGCCAGCATACCGGCGATATGCGCCACTTCCAGGCTGTGTTGCAGGACATTCTGGCCATAACTTTTCCTGTATTTGAGGCGTCCCAGCAACTTGATCAGTTCCGGGTGCAAACCCTGCACACCGGCTTTGCGTGAGGATTGTTCACCTTCAATTCGGATTGTCGAGTCAACTTCAATCTTGGCTTTATCCACGACCTCTTCGATCCTCGCCGGATGTATCCGCCCATCCAATATCAGGTTTGTCAAAGCCACCCTGGCTACTTCCCGTCGAATGGGGTCAAAGCTGGATATGGTCACAGACTCGGGAGTGTCATCAATGATGAGGTCCACACCGGTGGCCTGTTCCAGTGCACGAATATTGCGTCCTTCCCTGCCGATCAGGCGGCCCTTCATATCATCGCTGGGAAGTGGTACTACTGATACGGTGGTCTCGGACACAACATCAGTTGCGCACCTTTGGATTGTAGTCGCGAGTATGTCACGGGCGATATTATCTATCTCGTCTTTCATGCGCACTTCCCATTCCCTGACCCGACGCGACGCATCCTCTTTTATTTCATCTTCGACTGCATTCAATAACTGTTGCTTGGCCTCGTCGCTGGACATCCCCGAAATCACTTCCAGGCGCTGGAGTTGTTTAGACTTGACATCTTCAACCTGGGCCTTTACGTCATCTATCTCTTTTTCCCGCCCGACCAAGCTTTGCTCACGCCTTTCCAGCGCCTCCAACTTCCGCTCTAACCTTTCCTCTCTCTGGCTGGAACGCCTCTCCAGTCTCTGGAGTTCATACCGTCGTTCCCTGCTGTCCGCCTCGGCGGCCGCCCTTACCTTGACTGCCTCGCCTTTGGCGTCAAGCACCATTTGCTCATATTTCGTCTGCGCGCTTTCAAGCAGCTTTTTTGCTTCATTCTGGGCGGCGCGTATCTGCTGGTTGGCCAGTATCTGGCGGGCAAAGTAACCGAGCAGCAGAAACAAAACGGCTACAAGGCCGATTATCACATAGTATATCCAATCCATAATATAATTGCCTCTCTTTATAAATAAACAGGGTTAAGTTGTACATTTACGCTAAATCCTTAATTTACAATTATACTATTCTTTTGCAGCGGACAACCAGTTTTATTTGGAAAATATTTTATTTTCTTAAATTTTCCCCGTTTACAGTATCCCATAGAAGTGGGACCACCCTGTGGATAACCTCACCGCCATAACCACGCCTCCCCAGATAGGGCGCCAGGCGCCTGTTGAATTCCTGAAAATCAAATTTACTGAGTAGCCTGGCCTTTTTAATGCCTGCCTTAAGGGCATTTGCTTCGTCATCGATACCGGCAGTAACCAGGTTGGCTGTCTCGGGATCGATGCCCTTCTTCAGCAACTCATGCCGTATCACGGCGCTGCTTTTCTGCTTGAACATTACGCGGTCATTTACCCAGTTCAGAGCGAAAACCCCGTCATCCACCAACCCGATTTTTTTCAGTTTAACTATTACGGATTTTACAATCGCAGCGCTGCATTTTCGCTTGTATAGCAAATGGTCCCTTAACTCGGCTTCACTTCTTGGCCTGTAATCAAGAAAACGCAGCGCTGCTTCGTAACAACGGCTGAAATCCTCATCTTTCATGACAGGTTATACTCAATCAGACGAATCCTTGGCGGCATGGCTGCTGACCGGAATACCTGCCGCCACCTGGCGAATATTTTTTTCGATATCACCGGCGATTTCAGGATGCTGCACAAGGTATTCACGGGCCTTTTCCCTCCCCTGACCAAGTTTCGTGCCGCCATAGTCGAAGAAGGCGCCTGATTTCTTAATGACACCGCTGCTGACCCCCAGGTCAATTATGTCACCCTCTTTGCTGATGCCGCAATTAAACAGGATATCGAATTCGGCTACGCGGTATGGCGCAGCGACTTTATTCTTCACCACCTTGGCGCGCACCCGGTTGCCTGTTATCTCGGTCCCGTTTTTTATGGTCTCCGCTTTGCGCAGATCTATCCTGACCGAACTGTAAAATTTCAGGGCCCTGCCGCCCGGTGTCACCTCGGGACTGCCGAAGATTACACCTACTTTTTCCCTTAGCTGATTAATAAAAATCACCGCGGTATTTGATTTGCTTATCTCGCCGGTGAGCTTGCGCAGCGCCTGCGACATCAACCTTGCCTGTAAACCGATATGGGAATCGCCCATTTCCCCCTCGATTTCGGCGCGGGGGACCAGCGCTGCCACGCTATCGATGACGACTACATCCAGGGCATGGGTCCTGACCATCTTTTCTGCGATATCCAGCGCCTCCTCCCCTGTCCCCGGTTGAGCGCCTTTAAGCGAATCAACATTTACACCACATACCGATGCGTAATTTGTATCTAAAGCGTGCTCAGCATCGATATAAAGGACGAGCCCGCCCATTTTTTGAGCCTGCGCAATGATGTGCAGCGCCAGCGTTGTCTTTCCGGACGCTTCAGCGCCGAAAATCTCGGTTATCCGGCCCCGCGGTATACCGCCAATTCCCAGCGCCAGGTCCAGGCTCAATGAACCGGTGGGAATTACCTCAACCTTCACTTTGGACAACCTCTCCCCCAACGACATCACCGAACCGATACCATACTGCTTGTCAATCTGATTAATCGCCAGATCCAGGGCCTTTTCTTTTTCGACTTTTACTTTATCTGTGTCCATTTCTCCTCCTGCGGCCTGAGCTTTATTTAGTCGCACTATTTGTATCCACAAAAGCTATTGTAACACAATTGTGCTAAAAATCAAGTACTTCGCGGAAATTTTTTATTTTATGTTTCAGAAGGCCCCGGGCCATATACCTGCCGGTATGCGATTTGACGGGCGCAAACATGTTGCGCTAAATTCTTAGAGAGGTTAGCCGATGCCAATTTATGAATATTATTGCCCTAAATGCAGTGCCAGGTTTGAACAGATTTGTCCGATATCAAAATCACAGGAAGGAGCCAGTTGCCCCCGGTGTAAGACCACATCCGCGCGTGCCATATCAAAGTTCGTTTCACGCGCCAAGGACGACCTGAGCATGCTTAACCACATGCCGGCCAGTGGCGGCGGGAGTTCCTGCGGCAGTTGCAGTTCTTCAAACTGCTCTTCCTGCGGCAGCAATTAAGCCGGCCTTCAGATTCCACAGCCCGATTTTTCAAAGCGTTGCAGGACCCTCCCGGCCGCATACGCAGCGGTCCAGGTTACAATAGCTGCCGTAATGATAGTCGCGACTATCAGGATGGCTGTGTCGAAAAAAAAGCCTTCGGGAAACATCATAATCAGGTAGTCTGTTGCCGGGTCCAGCAGCCACAGGTCGTTGGAAAAACTCAAAATATGGAAAAAATAAAATATGCTGTTGAAATCTATCAACGCCCAGAGCATAACGGAACCCAGAAAGGCAACGGTAACCACTGCCCCGGCTTGAAGACCCTTCAATAGCCGGTTGACCCCGGCCGTAAAAAATATATATAAACCTGTCGTCAGGATAGTAATTATGGAAAGGATCTCCAGCATTTTGAATATATCGATTATCTTGCGCACATCCTCCAGGTGAATTAACTCCTTCTGGTTGTATACCGGCCTGTTTATTCCCCTGATATCGACTTCAACCTGGGGGGACGGTACCTTTCCGTCAAAATAATCAACCATGCCGCGGGCAACATTTTGCAATTGGGAATCGCCTATCCCTGTAGCGCCGGAGATGTGGTACCTGGCGAATCCGCCTGTATACAAATCCTCGGAACCGGCATATATATTTACCGCCAGCGAAACAAACAGCAAGGGGACGGCCAACACCAGCAGAATGAAAGCCGGGTACAATAAATAATCTTTTAACGCAGTCTGCATATCTCCATCCTTTGTGTCTCAGTTTAACAGCGACCAGCCTGTGATGCGGATAAAATTTCTTGTGTTATAATTCTATACCAGGCCATAAATATATCCTATGTTTACCCATCTCCACGTCCATACCGAATACAGCTTGCTCGACGGATGCTGCAGGCTTATGCCCCTCATCCTCAGGGCTAAAGAGCTTGGCATGCAAAGCCTGGCCATTACCGATCATGGCAACCTGTACGGCGTCATCGATTTTTACAAATTAGCCAGGGAAAACGGCATAAAGCCCATCATAGGTTGCGAGGTCTATGTCGCCTCCAACGACCACCTCAGCAAGGGCCCGGCCGACAAAGCTAACTTCCATCTGACTCTTCTGGCTATGAATCATACGGGCTACAATAACCTCATTCAATTAGTAACACATGCCAGCCTTGAAGGTTTCTATTATAAACCCCGCATAGATAAACAGCTATTATGTAAATATAAGGATGGCCTTGTCGTCCTCTCAGGTTGCGCGCAGGGGGAACTCGGGCGGCTCATTTTACAAAACCGGCTGCAGGATGCCGCGGCAGCAGCAAACTGGTACAGGGACAATTTCCCGCATTTTTACATTGAAATACAACGACACCCGATACCCGATATTGAAAAAATCAATGAAGGCTTAATAAATTTGGCGCGGGAACAGAATATATCCGTTGTCGCCACCAACGACGTACATTACATCAACAAAGATGATGCCTATATACACGACGTGCTGCTTTGCATCGGCACCAATACCACGGTTAACGATGAAAAGCGCCTTAAAATGTCTGCGGACTGTTTCTATCTGAAAAGCCCACAGGAAATGCAGGAGCAGTACGCGGATATTCCTGAAGCTATCGAAAACTCCTCGGCCATCACTGCTCTTTGCAATCTCGAAATTGAATTTGGCAAGCCGCATCTTCCCCAGGTGGAACTGCCACCCGGCAAAACCTCGCAATCGCATTTATCTGTGCTCTGCTGGCGCGGCCTGAAAGAGAGATTGCCAGACGCCGACACCGCCACCGAAAAGCGCCTGGAATATGAACTCGACGTCATCGAGAAAACTCAGTTCGCGGATTATTTTTTGGTGGTGCATGACCTGGTTTCTTTTGTCAGAGAACAGGGCATATTCTTCGGCGTGAGGGGCAGCGCTGCTGCAAGCCTGGCCCTATTTTGCCTGGGTATCACCGATGTCAACCCGCTGACCTATAACCTGGTATTTGAACGCTTTTTGAATATCGAACGCAAGGAGATGCCCGATATCGACCTGGATTTCCAGGACAACAGGCGTGATGAAGTTATCAACTATGCCAATCAAAGGTACGGCGCCGATCATGTGGCCCAGATAATCACCTTTGGCACACTGGGCGCCCGGGCCGCTATCAGGGATGTAGGCCGCGCCCTGGGCATGAACTACGGGGCAGTCGACCAGGTAGCCAGGTTGATCCCGGGGAGGCCGAATATCCGCCTGGAAGAGGCCCTGCTCGAAGTCAAAGAGCTGATGGATATGTACACCAATGACGAGATTATCCACAAATTGATCGATACCGCCAGGAAACTCGAGGGCATTGCCCGCCATTCCAGCACGCACGCCGCCGGGGTGGTGATATCGAGGGAGCCGTTGACACAATATCTTCCCCTGCAGCGCGCCGGCAAGGACAGCGCACCGCAATCAGCCATGACCCAATTCTCCATGGATAATGTGGCTAAGCTCGGCCTTTTAAAACTGGATTTTCTCGGCCTGGC
>JBFYUA010000221.1:0-9617 GCA_041300305.1 Dehalococcoidia bacterium
GCAAAAAACCAAAATCATCGAGTATCTCAAGGGCAAGGTTGCTCCCTATAAAGTGCCGAAGAAGCTGGAATTTATGGATCAACTCCCACTGAGCGCTGTGGGCAAGGTGCTCAAGCGGGAATTGAGGGCGAAATTCAAATCTGAAGCGAATTAATAAGCCGGAAGCAAAGCTGTAGCCGGCACAACTGACCATGAGGCAATTCCATTTTCCTTTTGCTTTATTGGCCGGAGGGTTGGGTCTGGACTCTGTGCTGTTGGAAAACCCACCGGGCACGGTCAATTGGCCTGAGGAGGAAGGCGCCTGGCCTATGCCGAACAGGTAATCCGTGCCGGGAAGCGCCGGGTAGTTGATGGGGGTGGAGAAAAAGTACGCCCCCTCGGGGACCACGGTCAAATTGCGCAGTTCAGTTGATACCGTGGTACGAGTCCCGGCGATTTCTTTTATCGCACCGGCCTGGTGTTAGTGTTTGTCGAGTTCTCCGCGGACTGTCATGGCCAATTTTTCCAGGGTATAAGGCTTTTTAATATACATTCCGGCGCCGAGGCGCTGTGCCTCTTTGATCTGCTCAGACTCGGAAAAACCGCTGGAAATTACAGCTTTTTGACCCGGCCGGGTTTCAATTATTCTCCGATAGGTCTCGCACCCGTCTATACCGGGGGACATAATCATATCGAGTACTAACAGGTCGGCATTTTCCCTTGCAAGGTAATCAACGGCTGCTTCGCCGCTCTCTACAGTGTGTACATGATACCCGAGTTTCTGCAGCATTTTTGAGGCAATATCGCGCTGTTCGTAAATATCATCAATGACCAGGACTTTCTCGGTGCCGCGCAGGTTCATCAGCGTGGGTGGAGGAACTTCCAGGAGTATATCCTCCCTGGTGGCAGGAAAATAAAACCTGATGACGGTACCCTCTCCCTCTTTACTGTATAGATCGATGAAACCATTATGGTCCTTAACCGTGGAGTAAGCGAGTGTCATGCCCAGCCCGGTACCGCTGCGCCTCCCCATTTTCTTTTTTGTGTAGAAGGGCTCAAAAATCTTGTGCAGGTCATCCTGCGAGATACCTGTACCTGTGTCGGCGATACCCAATACTACGTATTCCCCCTGCGGGATCTGTTCATAAACTGCCAGGCCTTTATCCAGGTAGAGGCTTTCTGTTGTGATGCTTATGCTGCCTTCTTTATTGATGGCCTCAGCCGCATTCGTTACGATGTTCATGAGCAGCTTCATAATATGAACTGAAGACCCAACCATTTTCAACGGACTATCCTGGAAAGTTGTATCAATGCGGATGTGAGGAAAAGACGACTTCAATGCGGCTAACTCGGGTGAATCGAGATACTCTCTTGTGACCGCATTGATATCTATAACGCTCTTGATAATTACCCCCTGGCGCGCCAGGGCAAGCAGGTCCTGCACTACGGCTGCAGCCCTTTGCCCTGAGCGCTGGATGGTTTTGATGTCCTCACGCAGGGGATGATCCGCCGGTAATTCCAGCAGTATTATTTCGGGATAGGATACAACGCCCGAAAGGATGTTATTAAGGTCATGGGCTACGCCCGCGGCCAGTTTACCTATTGTTTCCATGCGTTCGGCTTGTTTCAACTGTACCTGCAGCCTTGCGCGCTCTTCTTCGGCAAGTTGACGGTCCGTCATTTCCCGCTGTAAATTACGATTGGTATCCTGTAGCTGGGCAGTCCGGCCCTGTATTTTAATCTCCAGATCATCATTCATCCGCTGCACTTTTTCCCGCTCCTTTGAAAGCATCTGTGCAAGGAAAAAATCCCGCCTGGCATAATATTCCATGGAGTAACAGGCTATCATGCACGAAAGACTGGCGCTGATATAGAAAAAGTTGTTATTGATAATGATGGATGAAGGGAAATCAATCCAAAATACGGTTACAATCAGGTATAGCGCGACCTGTATCCAGCCGACGGCGGTAGCCCAGATAAAACGCATGCGTATTAACATGTATTCGAAGATAAAGATGAGGATTAGCCCGGCATAGTAATAGTTGTTTACGGGGGCAGGAATTAGAGCGATCATGAGTATAATGCCGCCTCCGCCACCCAGCATCATCAGCGCGAATAGTGGTTGCATCAAGGGCTGGAAACGTGGATGGAACGTAAAGAGGAAAGTTAGAAATATAATACAGACTACTATTAGGCGGATGAGTCCGGTAAGATACATGTGGTCGGGGAGCATGATCATATCAAGTATAAAAAATGATCCATAGAGCATGGCTCCCAGCAGAAGCATTATGCGTACAAGCCGCAGAGATTTGCGGAAGTAATCTGCTTGAAATTGCTGTTCCAGGTAGGCCTGTGGGCCCGAAAATTCCAGTGTCAGGCGATGGAGATGCATCTGATTGGGCTTTAAATCTACCATTTGCCGCTATTTTACCTTATCAGTGGGGAGAATGCTCTTTGCTTCAGGGAAAAGGCTTTATTCATCCGCTAATACTCCAGCGCCTTTTCCTGGTTGTTCAGTACCCGGGTAACGCCATCAGCCAGCGCTTCCATCTCGTATTCGCCCGGGTATAGCCTGACCGGGCCGAGATGGCCGACATAACGCGTAATTGAGTCGGTAAAGCGCGTGGAGTTGGCCATTCCGCCGGTGAGTATGATGGCATCGGGAGTGGCTGCAGTCAGCGCGGTCATGGCGCCGATCCATTTGGCAATTTGCCTTATCATTGCTTCCAACGCCACGCCGGCCTGTTGATTGCCCTCATCTATGATCCTGTAAGCGTCGGGAAGCCGGCCTACGCCGAAAAGGCCGCTGAACCCGCTCTTGCGTGACAGCAAAACGGTGACCTCCTCCTTCGACAGGCCGTTGTCAAAGCACAGTCCCAGCATGGCTGACAGAGGCAGTGTCCCGGCTCGTTCCAGTGAAAAAGGGCCTTCCCCCAGCAGCGCATCGGTGGAATCGATGATCCTGCCCCCGGCCATGGCGCATACCGAGATGCCTCCGCCCACGTGCGCAACGACGAACCTGGTGGACCTGATATCCCGGCCCAGCCCGGCAGCGCAGCGCGCAGCTACAGATTTGATATTGAGCGCGTGTATCCTGGATTTACGCTCGATGCCGGGCACGCCGCTGGTCCTTGACGGTGCGTCGAATTCATCCATCGTTACCGGGTCCACTATGAAAGCGGGTATTTTAAATATGTCCGCGTAATGTTTGGCCAGCAGCGCACCCAGGTTGCTGGCATGCTCGCCATATTTGGCAGCCCGCAGGTCTTCGCACATCTTATCTGTGACGGCATAGGCCCCACCCTTCAGAGGCTTCAACAGCCCTCCCCTGCCGGCCACCGCGCTCAGGGAATTCCCGTCAACGGCATTTGCTTTCAGAAAAGCATCTATGACCTCCCTGCGCAAGGACAGCTGATCGATCACACGTCCATGCTGCGCCAGGCCGGCGGACGCATGCTGCAGTGTCTGAGAGCAGATGCACTCGCCACAGGTAAAAATGGCTATCCTGGTGGAGGTGCTTCCCGGGTTTATGACAAGGACCCGGTGGGGCTGTTGTTGGTCAGCGCCGGCACTCATAGCTCGGCAATGTCCTTTAGAGTCAGCAGCTTTACACCTTTAGCGTTGAGCGCAACGCAGGCCTTATCCGGGTCGCTGACGCGCAGGATGACGATGGCGAAGCCCTCTTTGGTGCTGACCATTGAGTATATGTATTCAACGTTTAATTGTTCATTGGTTATTATCTCCAGTACATCGGCCATCCCTCCCGGCCTGTCGGCAACCCCGATGGCCAGCACGTCCGTCTCGATGAAATGGTATTCCGCTTCCTTCAAAGCCTGCAGGCACCTGTCGGGGTCGAGCACTACCATCCGCGCCGTACCGAAATCACGAGTTTCGGCTAAAGACAGCGCCCTCAGGTTGATACCTTTATCCGCCAGTTGCCTGGCCATTTTGGCCAGGCTGCCCGGCATATTATCCAGGAAAACCGATATCTGCCGTATTACAAACGATTGCTCGGCCATCTTACCGCGCTCCTTTTCATAATTTATTTGTCCGGTGCAGGATACTTTATTGGTCACCTTTTGAGGCATTCAGCATGATTTTAGCCAGTGCCATGGAATGCAGCTTTTCATCGGCTTTGGCGGTGCGGGAGTCGATGAGTATAGGGACTTTGGCCCCGACCGCAACGTGGATCAACATGCGGTCGCCATAATATTGGAGGCACTTGCAAAAGATGTTCCCCGCTTCCAGGTTGGGCATAATCAAAATATCGGCGTTGCCCGCCACGGGCGACTCAATTCCTTTTAACCTGGCTGAACCGGCATCAATAGCGTTGTCAAGAGCGAAAGGCCCATCGACAATGCACCTGTCCACGGCGCCGTCCTGGCACATCTTGACCAGCGCAACCGCATCGATGGTAGATTGAAAATCAGGGTGGACCTTTTCAGAGCCGGAAAGCAGGGCAACCCGGGGACTCTTGATGCCCAGTTTGTGCGCCACGGATACGGCATTGCGGATTATCTCTATTTTCTGCCTGATGCCCGGCGAGATGTTGATGCCCCCGTCGCTGACCAGCACAAACCGGCAACCCTGCCTCTGCCCGTCTTCGTATAGCTCGACGTCGCTTAACAGGCCTGATTTAAGCTCACCCGCCGGTCCCAGTGCGGTGTGCAGGAAAACCGATGTTACGATGCCCCCTTTCATCAGTATGCCGGCGCGTCCCTGCCGGACAATGCCGGCAGCCGCTGCGGCTGCCCTGGCCGGGTCTTTCTCGTGGACGATCTCAAAATTCCCCGGGTCGACTGCAAGTTCTTTGAGGATGTTGATGATCCAGTCGCGGTCCCCTGTAAGGATTGGTATGGCTATATTCAGGTCCTTCGCTTTTATGACCGCTTTCAAGGTCTCAATCTCATGTGCGCCGGCAACAGAAACAGTTACAGGAGCGGTCTTTTGTGCTGCAGATAGCAGTTCAGCTAAATTATTTATCATTCAAAACCCCCGCAATATCGTTATTACCGCCTATTTCACAGCTACATAAACTGCTGAGGCGCCGAAGAATAGCGTCTTTGCAGCGGCCTGTTTAAACCCTGATTTCAACAGGAACCCCTGCATTTCTTCCGCGGAATAGAAATGCCGGGCCGATTCGGCCAGGTAACGGTAGGCGCCCCTGTTTCCTGAAAGGAGATACCCGCATGGAAAAACCCACAGCCTAAGGTAAAGATGGTCGAGGAAGCGGGTGAACGGCGATTTGGGCTGGCTGCTTTCAACAATGACGAATTTACCGCCGGGTTTGAGGACCCTGAGGATTTCATTCAAGTAGCTCTGTGTCAGGGGATTTTTATAGGTGAGGTTGCGGAAGGCAAAGGAAATCCCGACGCAGTCGAAGTGGTTGGCGGCAAAGGGAAGCCGCGCTACATCAGCGGTGACAAAGCGTATATTTCCCCCCCTGGTAGAGGATGACGCTTTGGCTGCAGCTATCTCAAGCATGGGGCGGCTGTAATCGGCGCCGGTGATTTCGGGGGTATATGGCGCCAACTGTGCGATGGTGATGGCAAGGTCTCCTGTGCCGCAACAGATATCCAGAATGCGTCCGGGCCGGTCCCTCAGGCAGGCCTGGGCGGCCTGCCTGCGCCAGCCGTTATCCATGCCCAGCGTGATGACATGGTTTATCAGGTCGTAGCGGCCGGGTATGCTGGTGAAGATGTGGTATAAAGGCCGGCTGTTATTGGTCTTGCCCGTATCAGCAGACATGTTTTGCTTACCTATACCCTGCAAAGGCCGGACAGGACATAGCCGGCGCCGATCAGTACCTGGGTCAGCAGTACCACCAGGACGTTGGCAGCCATGGCCGGGATTAGCCGGTCCCTTTCTTTATACCTGAAAGAGCCGAGTATGGCTTTAACTGCTGGCGGCAGTGTCAGCAGGGCCAACAATGTGAATATTGGCATGGCTTTGAATATGACAGCTCCAACGATCCAGACGTAGACCATGATGGTAAACACGGTGTAGAAAATAGCTGCCCCCCGGCCGCCCAGGGTGATCGGCAGTGTTTTCCTGTCGGCCACCCTGTCCGCCTTGATGTCGGGGAACTCGTTGAGCAGCAGCAGGTTGTGCACCAGGAAACCTGACGGGACCGCGGCTATTACGGCGTGCAGGGTGTACATGCCGGTCTGCGAAAAATACATGCCGAGCACGGGCAGGACGCCCAACCCCAGGAAGGGGGACCATTCAGGCCAGTAAAATTTCTGTATTAGCGGACTGTATAAAATGACGCAGGCCGCTGCCACGACTATCAGAGGCAGCAGCAGCCAGCCTTTGGTCAGTATGAAGTATATGCCTATGGGGATTGCCGGCAGCAACGTGATGATGCCAATCACGAGCACCTCGCGCGATGACAGCAGTCCTTCCCTGATCATCCCGCTGCCGCCGCTGAAGGGTGTCCGGTCGGTGACCTTGTCGATGCCGCTCCTGTAATCGAAATAATCATTGAGCGCGTTCACACTCATATGCGTCAGTATCAGGCCGAATGTGGCCAGCAACGCGTCACCGATGTTAAAGAAGCCATCGTACCAGGCGATACAGGTACCCGTCAGGCCGAGGACGACGGAAAGCACCAGGAACTGCGGCCTGGTTTCCAGAAAATACAGTCTTGCTTTCATATTACCTCAAGAGACGCTGAGGATTATAGCAGAAAAAAGTCCCGCTCCGGAAAGGCCGCCTTACGGTCATGCCGCTACCAGGGGTCGATAAAATCCCGGCCTCTGTCAGCGGATAACAAATCAGGCGCGGACTTCAGTCCGCGCATTATCCAGCGCCGTGTTTCGGCGGGATCGATAACCGAGTCTATCTCTAAGTAGGATGCCATATTCATGGCCTTGCCCATGATGTAGGCCTGTTCAACGAAGAATTTGTAGGTCGACTCGCGCTCAATGGGGTCTTGTATGGCCTCAAGTTCCTTTCTGAAGCCGTGCCTGACCGCTCCCTCAAGCCCCATGCCGCCGAATTCCCCCGTCGGCCAGGAGGCAGTGAAGAAGGA
This sequence comes from Dehalococcoidia bacterium, assembly GCA_041300305.1. Classification (GTDB taxonomy): domain Bacteria; phylum Chloroflexota; class Dehalococcoidia; order GIF9; family UBA5629; genus CAIMUM01. The sequence goes on from JBFYUA010000221.1 coordinate 7,013, forward strand.
GTCATGGAAACTGCCCGCCGACATGGCCATGGCGCCCAATCCGTAACCCTTGCGCAGGACCACCGTTAAAAATGGAACGGTTGTGTGCGCGCCGACCACGAACATGCGGCAGACATGGCGCACCTGTGCGCGCGCCTCCACCCCGGGCCCGACCATGAAGCCGGGCGTGTCGCATAATGAAAGTATGGGCAGGCGGTGCACATTGCATAGCTGCATAAAGCGGGCGGCCTTGTCGGCGTCTTCCGCTTCAATCGCCCCGCCCATATGCCGGGGGTCATTGGCCATTACGCCTAACGGCCTGCCTTCTATGCGGATGAGGGATGTAATCATACCGGGCCCGAAATGCGGGCGAAGCTCGAGTACGCTGCCGCCGTCGGCCAGCGCATCGATAACAGCGCGCACGTCATACACGCGCAGCCTGTTCTCCGGTATCAGCCAGCGCAGGCGGCGCTGGTCGGCGGCCTCCCATTGCTTTACTTCCCCCTGGAAATATGACAGGTACTTTTTAGCGGCGGATACCGCCTCCTTTTCATTTTCGACGGCGATATCCACCACGCCGTTGTGAGTTTGCACATCAATGGGGCCGATATCTTCCGGCCTGACGACCCCCAGTCCGCCGCCTTCGATCATGGCCGGGCCGCCCATGCCGATGTTGGAGCCTTTGGTGGCGATTATCACGTCGCAACAGCCCAACAGCGCGGCATTGCCGGCAAAGCAGGGGCCTTCCACGATGCCTATGACGGGCGCCTTCCCGCTCAGTGACGCGAAGCGGCTGAATGTAGTTAAATCCAGGCCGGCCACCACGTTGGCATCCGTATCGCCCGGCCTGCCCCCGCCTCCCTCGGCAAAGAAAACCGTGGGCAGGCGCCACTGGTTGGCGATCTGCAGCATCCTGTCCATCTTCTTGTGGTTCATCAGGCCCTGGGTGCCGGCCAGAACGGTGAAATCGTAAGCCAGCACCATGCAGCGGGCCTTCTCCTCGTCAAAGGTGTCCCGGTTGACCGTGCCGACGCCCGCGATCAGCCCGTCTGCAGGGGTATTTTTAATCAGGTCATCTATGGAGCGCCTGCTGCGCTGCGCGGCCACGGCCAGCGCGCCGTATTCGATAAAACTGCGCGGGTCACAGAGGTCATTGACGTTTTCGCGGGCGGTACGGCGCCCCTTGCTGCGTCTTTTGGCTACGGCCTCGGGCCGGTTTTCATCGAGGGTAAAGGCATGGCGTCCGATCACCCCGGCCAGGTCGGGGCGGATGGCTTCGGGGTCGATATCAACATCCTTGATCTTTAAGCCCGCCGGTACTTCTGCTTCTTCGATAAACATCAGCGGAGCGCCATTGTTAACTATATCGTTGAGGGCCACGCAAATCCTGCGCACATAGCCGCTGCGGTCCGCGCTGATGACATGTTCCATCTTCATTGATTCCAGCACGACCAGCTTCTGGCCGGCTACCACCGCGTCACCCTCGACGACTTCTATGTCCACCACGCAGCCCTGCATGGGCGTGGTGACCGCCACTGTGCCTGCCGGGCCCTCCATTTCCGCTGTGGGCGCCTCGAGGGCGGGCGTACCGGACTCGAAATAAAGTGCTTGGCGGGCCTCCGGCGCCCCGGCTAACTGAGCGGCGTTGTCCTCGATGAAACCCGTGTAGATATCGTTGCCGGCTACCTCGGGCCTGCTGAGAACATTCAGCAGGAAGGGGATATTTGTCTTTACTCCCTCGATACGGAATTCCCGCAGCGCCCGTGCAGCCTTGCTGACGGCGGCCTCGTAGTTTGATGACTTCGAGGTCACAATCAGCTTGGCCAGCAGCGAGTCGAAGGCCGGGTTGGTGGTGTACCCGCTGTACCCGTAGCCGTCCACCCTGATGCCCGGGCCGGACGGCACTTCATAAATGCCCAGTTTACCGCTTTGGGCGATGGCCTTTCCGGCGGCATCCATAGTCTCCATGTTGATGCGCATCTGAACGGCATAATAATTTGGACGCGGGGCATTCCTGGTCAGTCCAAGCTCCGTCAGGGTCTTGCCTGCCGCTATCTCTATCTGCGTCCTGACCAGATCGACGTCGGTGACCTCTTCAGTCACCGTATGCTCGACCTGCAGCCTGGGGTTGGCTTCCATGAAGGCGAAGGTGTCCCATTTGCCTGCGCCATCCCCGACCAAGAATTCGAATGTGCCGAGGCCCTGGTAGCGCGTTTCTTCAGCTAAACGCAGGGCGGCCGCTGTAATGCCTTCGCGCAGCTTGGCTGAGAGCGTCGGGCAGGGAGCTACCTCTATCAGCTTCTGGTTGCGGCGCTGCAGCGTGCAGTCCCTTTCGCCCAGGTGGATAATACTGCGGCCGTCGCCCACTACCTGCACCTCTATGTGCCGGGCCTTTTTCAGCATTTGTTCTACGTAGACATCAGCCTGGCCGAAAGCGGCGGCCGCTTCCGACTGGCAGCGTGCGAAAGCCTCGCCCAATTCATTCGGGTTGGTCACGGCCCGTATGCCGCGTCCGCCGCCGCCCATGACGGCCTTTATCATGACCGCCCCGCCCGGCCCCAGCGATTTGAAGAAGGTACGCGCTTCCTCCAGGCTGGTTGCGTCCGGGGTGCCCGGCAGTAAGGGG